>JAOZPY010000094.1 GCA_029932495.1 Desulfobacterales bacterium | reverse complement strand
TATTGATTCAACATAAATGTCAATTATTTTCTATTAAAATTTTTATTTTTAATAATAATTTTATTGACTTTATATATTAATAAGGATATTTTCAAAAATAATATAGTAAGGACTATGTTGGTTCGCTTTTTAAAAGGACCTATCAGGAGAGAAACAATGCCACGGGGAACCCCTTTTCATTCACGCACCGCAGCACTTTGCGAAAGCCACAGCTGGCAGGAATTCTATGGCTACCTGGCAGCCGCATCCTATGATCTCGATCACCTGACCGAATATTACGCCCTGAGAGTGGCCGCTGCCCTTTTTGATATTTCCTCACTGTTCAAATATGATATCAACGGGCCGGACGCGCTGAAGCTGATCAATCGCATGGTCACGCGTGATGTCACTCAATGCGCTGTCCGGCAAATTATGTATGTCGTCTGGTGCGATGAACACGGTCACGTTATCGATGACGGTATCGTCATGCGTCTAGAAGATCACCATTATCGTTTGACAGCGGCGGTTCCCAATTTGCGTTGGCTGCTGGACAACGCCATCGGTTTGGATGTGGCCATTGAAGATGTGACCGATTCCGTTGCTGCGCTGGCGCTGCAAGGGCCTTTATCCCGTGATATTCTCAACACCCTAGGTCTTGCTCTGGATGAGCTGAAATATTTTCGGCTGAAATCGGGCCGGATCAACGACACTCCCGTCACCACCACCCGCACCGGTTATACGGGCGACCTGGGCTACGAAATCTGGATGAATGCCGAACAGGCAGAATCAGTCTGGGATGCCATCATGGAAGCGGGCCATCCTTACAAGATGCGACCGGCGGGTTTGCTGGCCCTTGATATCGCCCGGATCGAAGCCGGTCTGTTGCTGATCGATGTGGATTTTACATCAAGCAAAACGACCTTGTTTGACGTCCAAAAATCGACGCCCTTTGAACTGGGGCTGGGCTGGGCGGTCAATTTCGCAAAAGATCATTTTGTGGGTCGTGACGCGCTGATGGGAAAAAAGCAGCACAGCTCCTTGTGGACAACAGTGGGACTGGAGGTGGACTGGACGGCGCTGGAAGACATCTTTGGCAAGTTCAATATGCCGCCCCAGTTTTCGCTGACCGCCTGGAGTGATGCGGTGCCGATCTATGGCAACGGGAAGTGGATCGGCAAGGCCACCAGCGGTACCTGGTCGCCCATCTTGAAGAAAAACATTGCTCTGGCGCGTGTGAAGCCGGAATACGAAAAAATAGGCAGCCGGGTTGATATCGAAGTCACCGTTGAGGGGCAACGGTTCAAAGCAAAAGCAAGGATCGTCGAAACGCCTTTTTTCAATCCCCAAAGGAAAACACAATGAGCAAAAAATATGATGCGATCATCATTGGAGGCGGACATAACGGCCTCACAACAGGTGCCTACCTGGCCAAAGCGGGACTGAAAACACTGATTTTAGAACGACGCTACTTGGTGGGCGGCGCCACGGTGAGCGAAGAGCTCTACCCCGGCTTCAAGTACACGGTCTGCTCCTATGTGATCAGTATGCTGCGGCCGGAAGTCATCCGGGAACTGGAACTGCCGAAATATGGATTGGAAATTTTGCCCCTGGAAGGCTTATTTGCGCCCACTGCAGACGGCGACTACCTGGCATTGTGGAACGACCATTCCAAAACTCGTGAAGAGATCAAGCGCCATTGCCTTCAAGACGCCGATGCCTATGATGAATTCGGCCTCATGCTTTATCACATGGCGTTTGCCGTCAAACCGATTCTGGCCATGATCCCGCCGGATATCACCTCGCCCACCTTAAGCGATCTGCGCAACCTGGGCCGGCTCAAAAAGCATATCCAGCAACTGGGTTCGGAAAAATTTTACATGCTGAGCAAACTCATGACCATGAGTTCGGCCGATCTTCTCGATGAATGGTTTGAAACCGATATCCTCAAGGCGCTGTTTGCCTTCAGCAGTATCATCGGGACCCTCAACGGTCCGCGCTCGCCCGGATCAGCCTATGTGCTGCTGCATCACTTCATGGGAGAGCAGGACGGTCAATATGGTGCCTGGGGTTTTCATAAGGGCGGCACCGGCGGCCTGAGCCAAGCCATCGCCAATGCAGCCCGGCACCTGGGCGCGGAAATACGCTGTAACGCATCGGTCAGTGACGTGATTTCCCAAAACGGCCGGGCTGCCGGCGTAGCCCTGGATAGCGGCGAAGAAATCTATGCCGATATTGTGGTGTCATCGCTGGATCCGCGACAGACGTTTCTCAAGCTGGTGGATCCCAAACAACTGCCGGGTGATTTTGTGGATGCCATCGGCAACTATAAATTCAGAGGATCCTCCGGCAAGGTCAATCTGGCCCTGGATGGACTGCCCGAGTTTACCGCCATGCCGGATCCATCCATGCTACGGGCCAACGTCGAGTTATGCATCAGTATGGATTACCTGGAACGCGCATTCGACGATGCCAAGTACGGAAATTTTTCAAAACAGCCGTTTATGGATATCCTGATACCATCGATGTTCGATCCGACCATGGCCCCGCCCGGCAAGCACGTGATGTCCATCTTTGTCCAATATGCCCCCTATGAACTCAACGGTGGTTGGAATGATGAACAGCGGGATGCCTTCGGGGATGCGGTCATCGACACCCTGGCTGAGTTCGCTCCCAATATCAAAGACCTGATTGTGCACCGCCAGGTGCTGACCCCCTGGGACATGGAGCGGGAGTTTGGCTTAACCGAGGGAAATATTTTTCACGGTGAATTGACCCTCGATCAGGTATTTTTCTTTCGCCCTGTACCGGGTTGGGCAAAATACCGCACCCCCCTGCGCAATTACTATCTGTGTGGGTCAGGCGTGCATCCGGGAGGCGGCATCACCTCCGCTCCCGGACGCCTGGCTGCCCTGGAGATTTTAAAGGATCTAAAAAAATGAAAAAATACGACGCAGTCATTGTTGGTGCAGGACATAATGGTTTAGTTGCAGCCGCTTACCTGGCCAAGGCCGGCCGCAAAGTACTGGTTATAGAGCGGCGTCGGTTTGTCGGCGGTGCCGCGGTGACGGAAGCATTCCCCGATGCACCGGGGTTCAAATTTTCAGCCTGCGCCGAGGGGGCCGGCCGCCTGCATCCGCAAATTGTTACTGACCTGCAATTGCAGCGACATGGTCTGGAAACATTGCCGGTTGATCCGGTAACGGTATCCGTTCTGCCGGATGGTTCGGCCCTGCCAATCTGGCAAGACCCGGGCCGCACGGCTCGGGAAATAGCGAGATTCTCAAAAGCGGATGCCGCCCGCTACCCGGAGTTTATTGGATTTATCGACAAGATGGGGGCGGCAATGACGGCATTGATAACAATGACACCGCCCAGCCTCCCGAAGCCGGAGCGCGGTGACTGGTTGCCTTTGGTCAAATTCGGCCTGAAAGCCCGTAGGCTCGGCAAAAAAGATTTTTCCAATTTTTTGCGCATAATTTCTATGTCCGCAAGGGATATGCTGGCAGAATGGTTTGAATCGGATGTGGTTAGGGGTGCGCTTGCTGCCAGTGCCGTAAAAAATATTACCCTGGGACCGATCGAAATCGGGACATCTTTCTGGTTTCTCTATCGCAGTATCGGTAGCCGCAACGGTTGCTTTCGCCCCTCGGGATTTGTCAAAGGCGGAATGGGTGTGCTTACCGGGGCCATGGCAGCCGCTGCCAGGCAAATCGGCGTAGAAATCCGAACCGGAAGCGAGGTGGCTGAGATTATGGTAAAGAATGGCAGAGCGACAGGCGTCGTACTTGGAGACGGGCAGAAATTTGAAGCTACTGTGGTGGTGTCCAATGCCGATCCACGGTCGACATTTTTCAAATTGCTCGACTCCGCGCATCTGGATCCGTTTTTTATGCGGGGTGTGCGCAGCATTAAATCACGCGGCTCGGTGGCGCGTATCCATCTTGCGCTATCGGATCTGCCGAGGCTTCGATCCCCAATTTCAGGCATGAACGGCAACAATGTCGGGCATTTTCAAATCTCACCGGACATTGATTACCTCGAACGCGCTTACGATGCCGCCAAATATGGCGGATTCGCCCGGAAACCTTACCTGGAAGTCTCGATTCCGACATTGATGGATCAAAGTTTGGCTCCTGCGGGTAAGCACGTGATGTCTATCAACATGCAATATGCTGCCTATCTCCTGAGAAAAAGCGACTGGGATGAACAGCGATCGTCCCTGGGCGAGACGGTGCTGGAAACGCTGGTTGAAGTAATGCCGAATATTCGTGATGTCATCGAGCACATGCAAGTGCTGACGCCGCTGGATCTTGAACGGGCCTATGGCCTGACCGAAGGCAATCCCAATCACGGTGAGATGACGCTTGATCAATTCTTCTATATGCGCCCGGTACCCGGATGGGCCCGCTACAAGACTCCGATAAAGAATATGTTTCTGTGTGGTGCAGGAGCACATCCGGGCGGCGGTGTCACCGGTATTCCCGGCATGAAGGCGGCCCAGGCAATCCAATCGAGCCTGCGCGATTAGTGCTTCGGATTACTTTGAAATCTCTTTCAGCCCCGCTTCCATGATGGACAGGCCCTTTTCCAGCTGCTCATCAGTGATCACGAATGGGGCCAGGACACGTACGATGTTTCCATAACTGCCGCAGACCAGAATCAGCAGACCTTTTTCCAGGCAGTAGGCGGCCAGCTGCTTGGCCTCATCGGCCGCCGGCTGGCCGTTGCGGACAAACTCCAGGCCCAGCATGGCCCCCAGGCCCCGGATTTCGCCGATCAGACTGAATTGCTGCTGCCATTTTTCAAAACGCGCTTTCAGCTTTTCTCCCAAGGCCACTGATTTGGCCAGCATGTCTTCTTCTTCAAAGACTTCCAGCACGGCCAGGGCCGCCGCACAGGCCACCGGGTTGCCGCCATAGGTACCGCCCAGGCCCCAGGGATGCACCGTATCCATGATTTCCTGTCGGCCCACCACCGCGGCCAGGGGCATGCCGGCCGCCAGACTTTTAGCCACCGTGATCAGGTCCGGTTCGACCCCCCAGTGCTCAATGGCAAACATTTTGCCCGTACGGCCCATGCCGCTCTGGATCTCATCGGCCACAAACAGAATGCCGTTGTCCCGGCAGATCTTGGCCAGTTCCTGGAAATAGTCCGGCGGCGGGGCAATGAAGCCGCCCTCCCCCTGAACCGGTTCGGCCACCACCGCGGCCACGGCCTCCGGGTTGACCTGCTTGACAAAAAAATCATACAGCTTGTCCGCACCGACCTCGTTGCCGAAGGGCATGCGGTATATTTCCGGCGCAAAAGGCCCGAAGCCGAACTTGTAAGGCTTGACCTTGCTGGTCATGGTCATGGTCAGCAGGGTGCGTCCATGGTAAGCATTTTCGAAAACAATGATTGCCGGTCGCTTGGTATAGTAACGGGCGATTTTCACCGCATTTTCAACCGCCTCGGCGCCACAGTTTAAAAAAACCGCCCGCTTGGCAAAATCGCCCGGTGCCAGAGCACACAGCTTTTCGGCCAGCTTGACCGCCGGTTCATACGGGTTGACCATAAAACAGGTGTGGGTCAATTTGGCGGCCTGCTGCTGGATGGCGGCCACCACTTTCGGGTGGCTGTGGCCGACGTTCATCACCGCAATGCCGCCGCCAAAGTCGATATATTCCCGACCGTCGACATCCCGCAAAATCGCTCCCTGGGCTGAATCGATGAAATTGGTGGTCACACTGGCCACTCCCGCGCAGATGACCTGCCCCCGCAATTGGTTGAGCTGATCGTTGGTTGGCTGGTTCATGGTATCCTCCTTGATTTGGTTGAACCTACCCGAGCTGATGCTTCTTGACGAAGTCCTCCAGGACCATATCAAAATTCGGCCGGCCGAGCTCTTGCAGGTTGTAGTATACTCGGGTGTTGGGTTTGCTAATTTTGATAATGCGGTTCAAGTCGATGGGCGTTGCAATGACCACCGCATCGCACTCGGTGTTGTTAATGGTGGTTTCCATGTCTTTTAGCTGCTGCTCACCATAGCCCATGGCCGGCAGAAGCGTGCCGATTCCCGGGTAAATCTCAAATGTTTCGGAAAGGCGGCCCACCGTGTAAGGGCGCGGGTCCACCAGTTCAGCCGCGCCAAACTTGTGCGCGGCAACCACACCGGCACCGATTTTCATCTCCCCGTGAGTCAGCGTCGGCCCGTCTTCAATGACCAGCACCTTTTTGCCCCGGATCACCGCCGGATCATCCACATCCAGGGTCGATGCAGCGTCGATGACGATCGCCTCCGGGACCTCTGAGGCGATATTGCGACGCACCGTCTCAATGCCGCCGGCATCGGCGCTGTCCATCTTGTTGATGACGACAACATCAGACATGCGCAATGTGACGTTACCCGGATAATAGGTCAGCTCATGGCCCGGACGGTGGGGATCGACCACCGTCACATGCAAGTCCGAGCAGTAAAACGGAAAATCATTGTTGCCGCCGTCCCACAGGATAATATCACAGCCCTTGGGGTCTTTTTCGGCCGCCCGTAGGATGGCCTCGTAATCCACACCGGCATAAATCACGTTGCCGCGCACCACGTGCGGCTCGTATTCTTCCATCTCTTCGACGGTACAATGGTACTTTTCAAGATCAGAAAGCTGAGCATACCGCTGCACCTTCTGGGCGGCGATGTCACCGTAAGGCATGGGATGCCGGATGGCGACGACCTTCAGGCCCTTTTCCATCAAAATTTCGATGATCCGCCGCGAGGTCTGGCTCTTGCCACAGCCGGTGCGCACCGCGCCCACCGAAATCACGGGCTTGGTGCTTTCAATCTGGGTGTCCTTGGGCCCCAGCATGACAAAATTGGCCCCGGCCGCATTGACGATGGCCCCCACAGACATGACGCGCTGATAGGACACGTCACTGTATGAAAAAGCACAGTCATCGACATCCAGCTCTGCGATCAGCCGGGACAGATCCTGCTGGGCGTAAATCGGAATCCCATCCGGGTACATTGAGCCGGCAAGCTGGGCGGGGTATTTGCGGCCTTCAATGTCCGGTATCTGGGCGGCGGTAAAGGCAACCACGTTGTAAGCTTCATTGTCGCGGTAATAGGTGTTGAAATTGTGAAAATCTCTTCCGGCTGCTCCGATGATGATCACGTTTTTTTGGGACATAAATTTTTCCTCCGTCTAAGTATGGGTTATTTCAAAGTTAACAGGCTTTATCTCAAAGGGCTCAAGGATTCCAGGGTTCAAGTGATCTGCCATAAAGCCTGCCCTTGGCACCTCGACTCCCTGAACCCTTTGCAAAAAAATCAGCTTCACCCATGTCTGTCATTTAACAATTTCAGTGCCCACATCTCCAGCGATGGCTTTTACAATATCTTCCAGCTGGCAGATAATCCCGCGCTTGCCGGTGGTTTTATAAAACTCGGTGATCGCCTGTACCTTGGGGCCCATGGAACCGGCCGGAAACTGACCCTGATCAATATATTTTTCCATTTGTGGCAACCTCACTTTGCCCAATATCTTCTGATCGGCCCGGCCCCAGTTGATCCCCGCCCCCTTGACATCGGAGGCAATCACAAAAATATCGGCCTTGATTTCCCGGGCCAGCACACAGCTGGCCCGGTCCTTGTCGATGACTGCTTCCACACCTCGAAATTTGCGCTCTTTGCGAATCACCGGAATTCCACCGCCGCCACAGCAGATAACGATAAAACCCATCTCGATCAGTTTTTTTATCTCCCGCCTTTCCACAATGGCCAACGGTTTGGGAGAGGCCACCACACGGCGGTAACCCTTATCGGTTTTTGCCAGACGGTAGGGAAGCCCGGCGGCTTCTTCTTCACTGTAAAACGGCCCAATCGGCTTGCTGGGGTTTTGAAAGCCCGGATCATTTTCATCCACCACAACGTAAGTCAGCACGGTAACGAAATACTGCTGGGCATCGATTCCTTTTTTCATTAAAGCCGTGTCCAGGGACGACTCCAGCATATAGCCGATCTGGCCTTGGGTCATGGCTCCGATAATCTCCAGCGGCATCTTCGGCACCTTGTCGCAGCTTTCCTGCTGCAGCAACAGGTTGCCCACCTGGGGACCGTTGCCGTGGGTGATCACCAGCGTGTAATCCGGGGCCAATTGGGCAATCTGTTCCATGGGGGCACTGAGATTTTCGAACTGCTCCTCGGCCGTGCCTGCCTGTCCCTTTTTAATGAGGGCGTTACCGCCCAGGGCGATTAATACAATGGGTTTATTGGCCATCGGGTAAAACGCTCCGACTAAAAAAAGTCAATTATGGGGTCAGCGTTTCTTTGAACTTGAACCCCTGAGGGATTGACGGGCCCTAGAAACCTTCTACCTGCCGGGGGAAATAATCTTCACAGGTCCCCTCGCGATAGACATCGGCTGTGGCGCAGTGCAATCCGCCGCCAAAGGCACTGACATCGATGAAAGGCACTGGTATAACCTCAAAGCCCAGTTTGTCAAACTGCTCCATCTGTTGGTTTTCCTGGGCATCCACACAGATGGTCTTTTCATCGAGCATCAACGTGTTCATCGACA
>JAOZPY010000093.1:3519-8600 GCA_029932495.1 Desulfobacterales bacterium | reverse complement strand
CGGCGCAAGGAAAAATTTTATTCCATTCGTCCGGGCGAAGTCGGGCTTTATACCTGCGGCCCGACGGTCTATAATTTTGCTCATATCGGCAATCTGCGGACTTATATTTTTGAAGATATTTTAAAGCGGGTACTGCGCTACAACGGCTACCGGGTCAAGCACGTGATGAACATCACCGATGTGGGGCATCTGACCGGCGATCGGGACATGGGCGAAGACAAGATGGAAAAAGGCGCCCAGCGCGAGGGCAAAAGCGCCTGGGAAATCGCCGCCTTTTACACCCGGGCGTTCAAAACGGACCTGGCGCGGCTGAACATCATCGAACCGGACATCTGGGTCAAGGCCACCGACACCATTGACGACCAGATCGCCCTGGTAAAAACCCTGGAAGAAAAAGGATACACCTACCGCATTGATGACGGCATCTATTTCGACACCTCAAAATTCAAAGACTACACCAAGCTGTCCCACCAGGACCTCGACGCCCTGCAAGAGGGCGCCCGGGTGGAAAAAAACCCCCAGAAGCGCAACCCCACGGATTTTGCCCTGTGGAAATTCTCTCCACCAGGAGTAAAGCGGCAGATGCAGTGGGACTCTCCCTGGGGGGTCGGTTTTCCCGGCTGGCACATCGAGTGCTCGGCCATGAGCATGAAATATCTGGGCGAGCAGCTGGACATTCACTGCGGCGGCATCGATCACATCAATGTGCACCATACCAACGAAATCGCCCAGTCCGAGGCGGCCACCGGCCGGAAGTTTTTCAATTTTTGGATGCACGGCGCCTTTTTGATCATCGCCGGCGGCAAGAAAATGGCCAAAAGCGAGGACAACTTTCTGACCCTGGAAAATGCCTTTGAAAAGCAGGGTCTGGATCCGCTCGTCTACCGTTTCGCCGCTTTTCAAACCCACTACCGCAAGCCCATGGAATACAGCCGGCAAAGCATCCTGGCCGCCCGCAACGGCCTGCAGCATCTGCGCAACCAGGTCCGCCAGGTGGCCGGTGACAGCGACAAACCGGACGGCCCTGTCAGCGAAGCCCACCGGAATAAGTTCCTCGATGCCCTCAATGACGACCTGAACATGCCCCGGGCCCTGGCCGCCGTCCAGGAGCTGCTCAAAAGCGATGTTTCCCCGGCCGGCAAGTATGCCACCATTCTGGACTTCGACCGGGTGCTCGGCCTGAACCTGGACAAAGTCGAGAACTCCGAACAACTGCCGCCGGAAATCCAGGACCTGGTCGACCAGCGCCGCCAGGCCCGACAATCCAAGGACTGGGCCGCCTCCGACCGGCTGCGCGATAAAATCCAGGCCCTGGGCTACATGGTCCAGGATACCCCGGAAGGAATGAAGGTCATCAAAAAATAAACACTCCTTTTGCCTGGAGGTGTGCTTGACAAAGTCCGTCCGATGCAACATATTTGCATTTGAGGGCGGCAGAATGCAGGTTTGCCCCGCTTCTTGTTTGAAGTACGCAATTTCAATTGACCCCCAGGGCAGGAGGAGTGATGACAGACGGCGGCAGTCAAGAAAATGCCCCCAGATCCAGACGGCGGACCCGGGCGGCCACTTTCTGGATAGCAGCCGTGTTTATCATATTCGGGCTGGTGGTGGCGGCGGGTTCCACCCTCCGAGCTGCTGACCGAATTTCCGTATTCGTCAGCATTGTCCCCCAACAATATTTTGTTGAAAAAATCGGGGGATCCCGGGTAGTCGTGACCGTAATGGTCAAACCAGGCGCCAGCCCGGCGACCTATGAACCGCGTCCCCGGCAGATGGCCCAGCTTTCCCGCACGGCGGTTTATTTTGCCATCGGGGTGCCCTTTGAAAGCGTCTGGTTGGAAAAAATCGCTGCGGCCAATCCCGCCATGAAAGTGGTTCACACCGAAGCAGGCATCAAAAAACTGTTCATGCAGACCGGGCCGCATACCGGTGCGGGGCCCCGTCGTCCGGGTATTGCGGATCCTCACATCTGGCTGTCTCCACCGCTGGTCAAGATCCAGGCACGCCACATTGCCGATGCGCTGCAGTCCTTGGATCCGGAACACCGGTCGATCTATGAAACCAATTACCAGTACTTTTCAAACGAACTCGACGCCCTGCACGCGGAGCTCAAGCAGCGCTTTGCCGCCCGGCACGGACGCAGCTTCATGGTCTTTCATCCCTCCTGGGGGTATTTCGCCCAGGCTTACGGCCTGCAACAGGTGGCCGTGGAAATCGAAGGGAAAAATCCCAAACCGGCCCAGCTTAAAAAACTCATTCAAAATGCCGCCGCCCGACAGGTGCGGGCAATTTTCGTACAGCCCCAGTTTTCGACCCGCACGGCCCGGCTGATCGCCAACGCCGTGGGCGCAAAAGTGATTATCGCCGATCCCCTGGCAGCAGACTGGGCGAACAATCTGCGGACGGTGGCGGCTAAAATCGAGGTCGCGCTATCAGAAAATGAATGACAAGGTAATCGATATTCGGGATCTGTGGTTTTCTTACAACGGACAACCCGTGCTGACAAACGTCAACTTCAAGGTGGCCCGCGGCGAGTTCATGGCCATAATCGGCCCTAACGGCGGCGGCAAGACGACCTTGCTCAAGCTGATGCTCGGGCTGCTGGAGCCGGATCGGGGAAAAATCCGTATTTTAGGGCTGTCCCCCCGCCAGGCGGTCAACCGTATCGGGTACGTCCCCCAGAATGTTCATATCAACCGGAATTTTCCGATATCCGTACTCGATGTGGTGTTGATGGGGCGCCTGGGCATGGGCAGCCGGAGCAAACGGCATTCTCCCGCACACCGGGCCGCGGCCCGGCAGGCGCTGGAGCGTCTGGAAATGTGGTCTTTTCACCGCCGGCACATCGGTGAGCTTTCCGGCGGACAGCTGCAAAAAGTGTTTATTGCCCGGGCGCTGGTGACCGAGCCTGAAATTCTGTTTTTAGATGAACCCACGGCCAGCGTAGACACAAAGGGCCAGGGCGATCTTTACACATTGTTACAGGAGCTCAACCAGACCATCACCATTTTGCTGGTCAGCCATGATGTCATGGCGCTGTCGCGCCATATCAAGTCCGTGGCCTGTGTCAATCGCAATGTGTTGTTTCACGATGCCGCGGAGCTCACCGAAGAAATGGTGGACATGGCCTATCCCTGCCCGGTGGACATCATTGCCCACGGACTGCCGCACCGGGTGCTGCCAACCCACGAGGATGGGTAGGCCTTACCGTGGACTGTTAAAGTTTCAGGCTTGACCCGCTTATAAAAAATCGACTTTAACACCCTTAAAGTGAAATATTATGATCGAGGCCCTGCAATTTGAATTCATGCGCAATGCCCTGCTGGCCGGTCTGCTGGTCAGCGTTGCCTGCGGTGTCATCGGCACCCTGGTGGTGGTCAACCGGCTGGTGTTTTTGGCCGGAGGAATCGCCCATTCGGCTTACGGCGGCATCGGGCTGGCGCTGTTTCTGGGGTTGCCTTACCTGGTGGGAACGCTGGGGGTTGCGCTTCTGGCCGCCCTGATCATGGCCGTGGTGTCATTGAAGGCCAGGCATCGATCCGATACCATCATCGGCGTTATCTGGGCGGTGGGGATGGCCGCCGGCATCATCCTGGTGGATTTAACACCGGGCTACAACGTGGATCTGATGGGCTTTCTGTTCGGCAGCATCCTGACCGTGCCCCGCTCGGATTTATGGCAGATGCTGGTCATCTGCCTGGCCCAGGTGATAATCGTAGTCTATTACTACAATGACTTTCTGGCCATGTCCTACGACAGCGAGTTTGCCCGGTTGCGGAACATTCCAGTGGGCTGGCTTTATTTTCTGCTGCTGGGCATGATCGCCCTGTCGGTGGTCATCATCATCCGGGTGGTGGGATTGATCCTGGTCATCGCCCTGCTGACCATGCCCCCTTACATCGCCGAAAAATATACCCGCTCCCTGGCCGCCATGATGGCGCTGTCAACCGCTCTGAGCTGTCTGTTTACCACCACAGGGTTGGCCTTGGCCTACTGGTTGGATCTGACATCGGGAGCCACCATCATTTTAGTGGCCGCCGCCGGGTTTCTAATTTCAATGGCCGTGCAACGGTTGAGGATCAGGCATTGAGGAAATCAGATGTGCCAGCAATGCGACTATCGGGGTCAGCTTGAAGTCTGCGGGCTGGATCCCACCCCCAGGCGGCTGCAGGTGCTTGAAATCATCGGCACCAGCACCGCCCCCCTGAGCGCCCGGCAGGTTTTTGAAACCCTGCACCAAACCCGGCCCATCAACCGGGTGACGGTTTATCGCATCCTCGATCTGCTGGTTGCCAACGGGCTGGTTGAAAAGCTCAGTGCCGGCGGCCGCGCCCATGTATACGGCCCCGCCCCCAGTGAAAACCACCCGGCTCACCCCCATTTTTTCTGCAAGCGCTGCCACAGTCTGCAATGCCTGCCCCCCCAAAGCGTAGATATTGACCTGCAGGCCGTGCGGCAAACCTTTGCCGGACGAATCGAAAACGTGGAAGTCCGCATACAGGGTGTGTGCCAGAACTGCCTGGGCAAGTGAATTGAAAATTTCCAAAAGGTGTTCAACAAGACACAACTGGCAGGCTGAAAAGAAGTTATGCTTTTCGAAGCATAAACTGATTTAACCCGATCGAAAAACTGGTTTAAAAATTTCAGATTTTGTTCGAGGGTCCTAATTCAATGGGCAAACTGAATTTAAAACGGTGGATTTTGTTTGCTGGCGCCGCTGAAAATCAGCGGAATTTTGCACCTGTTCTTAGTAAATTAAAGTGCTCAAAAAAGAACAAAAGACCGTTTGTAATTAAGTTGCCTTTACAACAGATAAACTGGTTTAAAAATTTCAGATTTTGTTCGAGGGTTCTGATTCAACCGGTAAACTGATTTTAAAACGGTAGGTTTTGTTTGCTGGCAAGGCGCAGTCCGATTCAAAAGCGGAGCGTACACGTCAGTACGTGAGCATTTTGGATCGGACTGCAACGCGGCCAGCGGGCAAAAAATGCCGTTTTAAAATCAGTTTTAGCCGCATTTGTTGAAGCCGCAGAAATGACACATCATACAGCCCTCTTCAAAACTGACCGTCTGGCCGCACT
>JAOZPY010000093.1:0-3419 GCA_029932495.1 Desulfobacterales bacterium | reverse complement strand
CCGCAGAAATGACACATCATACAGCCCTCTTCAAAACTGACCGTCTGGCCGCACTCCGGGCATTTTTCCCCCATCAGGCTGTACTCGGTTTTATGATTCTTGGCGGCATTCTCCCCGGACATGTACCGCTTTTCCAGTACCCGGGCGATGGCATCCGGAATTGACAGCACCAGGCCGCCGTCCTGAAAAATGGGATTTTCGCCGCCAATTCCCTTGAGCTGGTTTACAACCTTGTCCACCTTCACCCCGCTTCTCAGGGCCAGGGAAACCAGCCGCCCGATGGCCTCGGTCTTAGCGGTGGTGGAACGGCCGGATTTACCGATGGTGGCAAATACTTCAAAAGGCTGCCCCTCGTATTCGGTCACCGTGACATACAGGTAACCGTAACCGGTTTTAATCTTGGTGGTAAAGCCCTGCAAGGTTTCCGGCCGTTTCTTGACAGCCCTCAAAAATCCGTCCTGCTTCTCATCTTTGCGGCCCAGTGACAGAACCTGATTTTCCTTGCTGCCGTCACGGTAAATGGTCACCCCCTTGCAATCCAACTCGTAAGCCAAGTCATATACTTTCCGGACATCCTCCACCGTGGCATCGCGGGGCAGGTTGACTGTTTTGGAAACCGCATTGTCGGTATATTTTTGAAAAGCGGCCTGCATGCGGATATGCCACTCAGGAGAAACGTCATGGGCGGTGACGAATACCTTGCGCACATCTTCAGGTATTTCCGCCATATCCTCGATACTGCCTTTTCTGGCAATGGCATCCATCAGCTCCGGGTTGTAAAATCCCCTTTCCCGGGCCACTTTTTCAAAATAAGGATTGACTTCCAGCAGACGGTCGTTGTCCATCACGGTCCGCACAAAACTCAACGCGAACAGGGGCTCGATACCGCTGGAGCAACCGGCGAGGATACTCAGCGTCCCCGTGGGGGCGATGGTCGTTGTGGTTGCGTTGCGATAGCGCACGCCCTGGTCTTTAAAAATGCTGTATTCATAATTTTTAAAGACGCCCCGCTCCTCGGCCAGCTTGCGTGAAGCCTCATGGGCGCTTTGCTGGACGAATTGCATGACCGTCTCGGCTGTTTCCAGGGCCTGTTCAGAATTGTAAGGGATGCCCAACTGATAGAGCATATCCGCAAAGCCCATCACCCCCAACCCGATTTTGCGGTTGCCGCGCACCATGGCGGTGATTTCCGGCAGCGGATAGCGGGACATGTCAATGGTGTTGTCAAGAAACCGGACAGACATTTCGACCACGTCTTTGAGCCCCTCGAAATCGATGGCCGGTCCCTGCTGGGTTTGGTGCACAAACTTGGCCAGGTTTACCGAGCCCAGGTTGCAGGCCTCCAGGGGCAGCAGGGGCTGTTCGCCGCAAGGATTGGTACTCTCAATGGCACCCAGACCGGGCGTCGGGTTATCGCGATTGATCCGGTCCAGGAAAATGATTCCCGGGTCCCCGTTTTCCCACGCCTGGGCCACCAGGGCTTCATAGACCTGCGCGGCATTCAGGCGGCCGACCGGTTTTTGACTGCGCGGATCGATCAGGTCGTATTCGGCACCCTCGGCGGCGGCTTTCATAAACGCGTCGGTCACCCCCACCGAAATATTGAAGTTGTTCAGCTCGTGGTTGTCTTTTTTGCTGTAAATAAACTCCATGATGTCCGGGTGGTCCACCCGCAAAATGGCCATGTTGGCCCCCCGGCGGGTGCCGCCCTGCTTGACCTGTTCGGTGGCGGTATTAAAAATTTTCATAAACGAAACCGGTCCCGAGGCCACCCCGCCGGTGGTGCCGACCATGCTGTTTTTCGGCCGCAGCCGAGAGAAGGCAAAGCCGGTGCCGCCTCCGGATTTATGAATCAGGGCGGCATTTTTCAGGGCACCGAAAATCCCGTCCATGCTGTCTTCCACCGGCAGGACAAAGCAGGCTGCCAGCTGTCCGAGCCGACGGCCGGCATTCATCAGGGTCGGTGAGTTGGGCAAAAATTTAAACTCGGTCATCAACCGATAAAAAATTTCCTGCATTTTTTCTAGTTGCCGTTCATCAGCGCCGTATTTTTTTTCAGCTTTGGCAATGTGGCGGGCCACGCGTTTGAACATCTGCTCGGGGGTTTCAACAATTTTACCGCGACTGTCTTTTTTCAGGTATCTGCGGTTAAGAACCCTTCTGGCATTTTCTGAAAGGGCCAGACCGTTCTTCATGAAAATGGACTGATCCAGCCGGATGGGGGAAGGCTTGGTCAAACCGTATTCCATCAGTTTAGCTTCAATCATTTTTTCGATAAAGGCCATGGTAATGGTCTGAAACTGCATACGGGTGATTTCTTCCCGCAAAGACCGGCTGATGCCCATGGCCTGGTCCGCGTCAATGGGATTGTCCCGAACCAGGATATCGGAAAACAGCTGATCATCCCACATGTAAGTTCCCAGATCGAAACGACCCTCTTTGGTAACCAAAAATTTACCTTTTTGCCCCATCTAAAATCTCCTGTGCTGCAACTTTGTTGTGCCGGTGCACCCGGCCGCCCCCAGGCATATCTCCCGTCTGCATGGATTCATAAACATTTTTAAAAGCTCTATTTCTCTTTTAGAAGCAGATCCGCAATAGAAAAAATGCATCTTTTTTAAAAATTTTCAACCCTGGAAAGTGACTCAGATGAAAAGGACGCCGATGGCGCCAGGTTTGCGGCTGCAAGCCATGGGGCCGCTTTCAGGTGACACACAGAAATGGTGCCATTCGTATGCGTTGCCGATGCCCATCCGTCTGTTGGATCCCTCGCATCTAACCATCACACACAACATATTGTATGTCAATAAAAAAATACCACAATATCTTTACATTGCCGGGAAAATCCCTGCATTCACTTTCAGTTGTCACGGCTGCTTGCTCTCCGGGGCGGTCTCCACCTGATTTTTTTTCTGGCTGTCTGACGCCGGCTGGCCGGCGTCAGCAGCCGTCTCCGCTTTTTTCTTTTTCTCCGCCCCGGTGGCCGGCTCATCGGACCGGTAGATCACCCACTCCCCCTGGGGGCCGGTAAAAAGCCCACCCTGAGGACCCTCCTCCCGATGATTGCGCGGCTGGTAGGGCTTCACGTCAGCACACCCTGTCATGACGAACAGCACGGTCAGAAACAGCACCACCCACCAGCCTTTCTGTCTGCGCATGACGGAAATAATCATCAGAACTTGACCCGGGCGCCGATGGTGCCCACGTTCATGTTGTTGACACTGGGAGCTGCACCCCGCGAAAGGGAGTATGTTCGATACTGAATATAAGCCTCGGTGCCGTATTTTTCAAATTGCTGGACAATCGCCCCGCCGATGGAATAGCCGTCATCCCTGCCGGTGGGCAGGTTCACCGAACGCGTGTAAACCAAACCGAAAGCGGTTTGGCCAACGGAAAAAAATTGCGTCAGCCAGCCGCCC
>JAOZPY010000092.1 GCA_029932495.1 Desulfobacterales bacterium | reverse complement strand
CCCACCGAAACCGATGAGGATCTCGAGGCACTGGTGGCGCTGGTGAAAAAATTGCGGCGCATCCGAGGCACCGGCGGGCGTCGGGGGAAAATAAACGTTTCGGTGGCCACCTTTATCCCCAAGGCGCACACCCCTTTTCAGTGGGCCCCCCAAGTGTCGTTGGCCCACTCCCGGGAAACGATCAACCGGCTTCGCGATCGGCTCAATCTGGCCGGGGTCCAGTTCAAATGGCAGAACCCGGAAGTCAGCTGGCTGGAGGGGCTTTGGGCCCGGGGGGACCGGCGGCTGTCGCGGCTGCTGATCCGCGCCTATAATAAAGGATGTCGGTTTGACGGCTGGAGCGACCAGTTCAAATTCCGGTTGTGGCAGCAATCCATTGAGCAAGAGGGTCTGGACCCGGATTTTTTCATTGCCCGCCCCCGTAGAATCGATGAACCGCTTGCCTGGGATCACATTGACTGTCGGCTCAACAAGTCGTTTCTGGCGCAGGAATGGGAAAATTCCCGCCGCGAACAAGTGACCGATGACTGCCGGGAAGGAAAATGCAGCCGGTGCGGCAGCTGCGATTTTGAGCAAATTGAGAATAAAACCTATGCGGCCGCTGCCATTGCCCCGGAACCGACGGCACCGGGGACCGTTGGGCCGTCCGCTTTTTTTAAAAAATTGCATGTTTATTACTCCAAGCGGGGCCCGGCGCGTTTTTTCGGGCATCTGGAACTGGTCAATATTTTCTTGCGGGCCATCAAGCGCGCCCGCATTGACGTCAAGTATTCGCAAGGTTTTCATCCCAAGCCGAAAATTTCTTTTGAAGACCCACTGCCGGTAGGCAGTGAAAGCCAGCAGGAGCGTTTCGTGCTGACGGTGTCGGGCGATGTCCGTCCGCAGACGGTGCTGCAGCAATTAAACGGCCGGCTTCCCGCCGGTCTGACCGTCCATGACTGTCAGCCGGCGCCGTTAAAATCAAAGGCGCGGCTGCTGGAGCGGCACCAGACCTGGCGGATCACGCTGGACGGACTGCAGTTTGATCCCCAAAAGCTGGATGGCTTTATTCGCCGGGACGAGGCCCCGCTTTGCTGGACAAATCGAAAAGGAAAGTTGAAAAATATTGATTTAAAGCGTATGGTAAAAAAGATTGACTTGGTAAATTCAGCTTGCCTTGAAATGACGCTGACCACCCGGCAAGGTCAGACCGTGCGCCCTGGACAAGTGCTGGGCCATGTTTTTGGCCTTGCGGAAGAAGAGATCAAGCAGGCTGAGATCGTCAAGCTGCGAACCACCAGCGCAAAGCTTTAATCCATGTATAAACAGCTCATTATCAACGTTTGCGATCATGAAACCCGGGTGGCGCTGCTGGAAGACGGCAACATTGCCGAGCTTTACATTGACCGGGGGGACGACTCGGACATCGCCGGCAACATTTACAAGGGTCGGGTGCTGCGCGTGTTGCCCGGTATGCAGGCGGCTTTTGTAAATATCGGGTTGAACCAGGCTGCTTTTCTCTACGTCGATGATGTTTACAGCAACGGTTTCAAAGAATATGAGCAGCTGTTTGACGTCGCCGCGGAGGAACTGGAAGTCGATGACGAATCCGCTGATATTGACGACAGCCAGCCGTCACTGCATAAAAATGACTACACCATTGATGAGTTGATCACCGAGGGCCAGGAGCTTCTGGTTCAAGCGGTAAAATCTCCAATGGGCACCAAGGGGGCCCGGATATCCTCCCACATTTCCCTTCCCGGGCGTTTTCTGGTGCTGATGCCCACTTCCGATCACATCGGCGTTTCCCGTCGTATTGAAGATGAAACCGAGCGCGAACGACTCAAAGGCATTGTGCAGCAATTGAGAAACGAAAATTACGGCTATATTGTCCGTACGGCGGCCGAAGGGGAGAAGGAAGAAAAACTGGCCTATGAGATGGGCTTTTTAAACAACCTGTGGCAGAACATCCAGCGCAAGTTCGAAAACGCTGCCACGCCTTCTCTTTTGCACCAGGAGCTTTCCATCAGCCTGCGGGCTGTGCGGGATTTGCTGATCCAGGAAGTCGAAAAACTGGTTGTCGACACCCGGCCGACCTATGAGTCGGTGCTGTCCTTTCTGGACACCTACATGCCCAGTTTAAAGGATCACGTGGTTCTGTATGAAGGCCATGAGCCGGTTTTTGATGCCTACAATCTGGAAGGCGATATCTCCCGGGCCTTGCGGCGCAAGGTGTGGCTGAAATCCGGGAGTTACATTCTCATTGAGCACACCGAAGCCCTGACGGCCATTGACGTGAACACCGGCCGCTATGTCGGCAAACACAACCTGGAAGAAACCATTTTGAAAACCAACCTGGAGGCGGTCAAAGAAATCGCTTACCAGATTCGGCTCAGGGACATCGGGGGCATTATTATCATTGATTTTATCGATATGGAGAAAAAATCCAACCAGGAAAAAGTTTTCAATGCCCTGAAAGAGGCCCTGAAAAAAGATAAGAGCAAGACCCACGTGCTGCCCATGTCTGAAATGGGGCTGATTCAGATGACCCGCAAACGGACCCGGGAGCCGCTGACCCGAATTCTGTGCGAGCCCTGTTTTTACTGTGAAGGGGAGGGATACCTGATTTCGCGGCAGTCCATCTGCTACAACATTTACCGTGAAATCCAGCGAGATGCTTACGATACGAGCGGGACCCGCTTGACCCTGCGGGTGAACCCGGAAATCGCCGAGCTGCTGCTGGGGGTTGAAAACAAGCTGATTGCCGAACTTGAACGCAGCATCGGCAAACAGATTGTCATTTATCCCAATCCAAAATTTCATATGGAGCAATTCGATATCCTCGAAGTTCTCGGCCACTGATTTATATTGGCGAAAAACGCTGTTTATCCATTGATTGGTTGCGACACGCGTTTTATTTTTTTTTCATTTATCTCGGATATTTGCTCTTGACAGGCAACAAAGCCTGTGGTTTATTTGTCCGGTTTAAGATACTAGATTCAGACATCATCGGCGCGTGTTGAAGCCGTTGTTATCCAGTGAACAAAGAGATCATAAGGAATTTTCATCATGAAACGTACTTTTCAACCCAGCAGAATCAAGCGGGCCCGCAATCACGGGTTTCGCAAGCGGATGTCCACCAAACAGGGGCGCAGGGTTATTAACCGCCGACGGGCTAAGGGCAGGGTTCGGCTGGCTGGCTAAGAGGCCCGGTATAGATAAATATTTAATTAAAACAATCTGTTAGGGGAAATATTCGTTGCAGTTTTCCCTCACCAAGGCCGATAGGATTTTAAAGCGCAGCGAATTTATCGTCCTTTCCAAATCTGGCCGCAAGGTTCAAAACGCGTACTTTATTGCCTGTTTTGCTCCGGGCCAGCAGCCGCACTGCCGGTTGGGCATAACGGTGACTAAAAAAGTCGGAAAGGCCGTTGAGCGCAACAGAATTAAACGCATGGTGCGCGAATTTTTTCGATTAAACCGGCAGCGATTATCAGGAAACTGGGACATCAACATCATCGCCAAAACCCGGGCGGCCGGCATATCATCGGAAACGATCGGGCAAAGTCTGCAGGATATTTTTGATCGGATATCACGCTATGAGAATCATTAAAAATAGCATCGCAATGCTGTTTCTGGCTTTGATTCGGGTGTACCAGTACACCCTGTCGCCGGTTCTTGGTTCCAATTGTCGTTTTTATCCCAGCTGTTCGGAATATGCCTATCAGGCCATCCGGCGATACGGTCCGCTGGGCGGACTGGTGCTGGCAGTTAAGCGCATTCTGCGATGCCACCCGTTTCACCCCGGCGGCATCGATCCGGTTCCCTGAAACGCAACCGGCACCAGCGAGGGTGCGGCGACTAGAACCGGATGTTCCAGAGCATACGAAACAGGGAATATCCGTTGATTGTTGGAAGTCGATTTTGTTAAAACCGAGCCCCGTTTTTGCACGGGATTCTATCAGCCCGCCTCCAGCCCGGATTGCCCCGGGGAATCTGCCCCGTTTAAACGAAAAATACGGATAATAAAGGGCCCGAGCAATATTGCAATGCAGTTTTCAATGAGCCTTTAGGAGAAGATCATGGACCAAGCGCGTCTGATCATTGCCATCGTGTTGTCAGTTATTATTTTTGTAGTATGGCAGTTCTTTTTTGTGGACAAGGAAGCCATGCGAAAACCGGTGTCCAAATCCCAGCAACCAGCGGCTAAAACCGAAACCGTGGAGAAGCCCCAGCCTTACAGTCCGAAAATCGAAAAGCCGGCAGCAGCCGAAATCGGGCAAGCCGCCCCGGCGGTTGTAAAATCGGAAAAGGCCGCCCGTATCATCACCGTGGACGCCCCGCTGTACCGGGTGCGCCTTTCCGAAAAGGGAGCGGGCTTTACCAGCTTTGTACTCAAAAAATATCGGGAGCAGGTCGATAAAAACTCCCCGCTCAAGGAGCTGATCGTCCAGGACGGTGCCGTGGAAAGCGTGCTGCTTGGATTTGTCGGCAAGAGCCTGCCTGCTCTTGACAGCGCGATATTTTCAACCCAGCTGAAGACGGATACCATAAATGTTGCCGACAGTTCCCGCAAAATTACATTTTCATGGCAATCGCCCGGCGGGGTGGTGGTGGAAAAAACATATACGTTTAAGCCGGATTCCTATGTCATTGATCTGGATGTCAATGTCAAAAACGGGTCGAACCAGCCGATCAAGGATCGCATGTACCTGGCCCTGATCAACGGCTTGCCGGGCAAAGGGTCGCGGTACGGCTTCGAGGGGCCCAGTGCACTGATTAACAACAAGCTCAAGCAGGTTAAACTAAAGAAAATTGAAAAGCAGAATACGTATGCCGGCGAGCTGCAGTGGATGGCCTTGCAGGGGCGCTACTTCATGACCGGCCTGATTGTGCAAAAGCCTTCCGAGGCCAGTATGCAGTTGTTTTTGGAACCGGAAAAACATATTGAAGCCAGGTATGTGCTGCCGGAAACCACCTTTGCACCGGCCACCCGAACCCAGTATTCCTACCAGCTGTATTTCGGTCCCATGAGCATCAGCATCCTGGAGAAGGTGGGCCATAATCTGAAAAAAATTATAAATTTTGGCATGTTTGATATCCTGGCCAAGCCAATGGTATGGCTCATGAATTTTCTCTACGGCTTTATTCCCAATTACGGTGTGGCCATTATCATCCTGACTATTCTGACGAAAGTTTTACTTTGGCCCCTGGGATCCAAAAGTTACAAATCCATGAGTGAAATGAAAAAGATCCAGCCCTTAATGAAGGAGATTCGCGAAAAATACAAAAACGACAAGAAGAAGATGAACGAAGAGGTCATGGGTTTGTACCGGACATACAAGATCAATCCGCTGGGCGGCTGTTTGCCCATGGTGGTGCAGATCCCGGTGTTTTTTGCCCTCTACCGGATGCTCTACCAGTCCATTGAACTGCGCCATGCGCCTTTTTTCCTGTGGATCAATGATCTGTCCGCTCCTGATCGTCTGTTTCATTTTAATTTTACCGTACCTTTCATGCAGCCGCCATACGGAATTCCGGTGTTGACCGTCATTATGGGTGTGACCATGTTGTTGCAGCAGAAAATGTCACCGCCCATGGGCGATCCGGCCCAGGCAAAAATGATGATGCTGATGCCGCTGATTTTTACGGTGATTTTCATCAACTTTCCTGCCGGTTTGGTTCTCTACTGGCTGGTGAACAACATTCTTTCCATATCGCAGCAATACTACATTCAGCAAAAATATGCCTGATAAGGGAGGTTGAAAAATATGCCTGCGTTTGAAATCGAGGCTAAAAACCTAGCCAAGGCTATCAAAAAGGCCTGTGCACAGCTCAACGTTTCCGAAGGCGAGTTGCGCTATGATATTCTTTCACGCGGCTCCAGTGGTATTTTCGGCCTGGCCGGAGCCAAGAAGGCCAGAATTCTGGTTCACGCTGCTGAGCAGGAACCCCGCCGGGAGGTCCCCGGAAACCCGACAGCGGTTTTGGATCCTGCGGATCCCGCCAACCAGTCATTTCCAGTGCGGGAGGGCTCCCCGGAAAGTACCGTCAGCAAGGGGCCGCTCCAAACTGATTTTCCGGCCGAAGCGGTGGATCTGGGCCAGGCGGTACTGCGGCGGATTGTTGATGCCATTAGCGACGATGCCAAAATTAACGTCAAGGCCGATGCCGAGCGCATTCAGTACAATGTCGCCGGTGGCAACCCCGCGATTCTGATTGGCAAAAAGGGACAGACCCTGGAAGCGATCCAGACTCTGGTGGATAAAATTGTCAACCGGTCCAACAATAACCACAATCGGATCCGTGTCCGGGTGGATGTTGAGGGCTATCTGGAAACGCGCAAGCGCAACCTGGAGAGGCTGGCCGAACGCATGGCCGAAAAATCCAGGCGCATCGGCAAGCCCGTGTCCCTGGGCCAGATGAACGCTTACGATCGACGCACGGTACACATGGCGCTCAAGGACCATCCGGATGTACGCACCCAAAGCCGTGGCGAGGGCCCTACGCGTAAACTGGTCATTTTCCCACGTAAAAGTAAAAACCGAAGATCCGGGCAGCAGCTCAACTAACCAGCGACATGGAACATGCCACCATTGCGGCCATTGCCACCCCCGGCGGCCGGGGCGGCATCGGCATCATTAAAATATCCGGACCCGGGGCGGTTGCCATTGCCGCAACCCTTTTTCAGGCTGCCGGCAATGGATCCGAAAGCGAGGGCAAATCCAAACCGGCCTCGGCCGGTGCAGATCCTGACAGCTGGCAGTCCCGACGCCTGTATTACGGTTACGTCGTCGATCCGGATGGACATCGGGTAATCGATGAGGTTTTGTTAAGCGTGATGCGGGCCCCCCAGTCCTACACCCGGGAAGATGTGGTGGAAATCAATGCGCACGGCGGACGGCAGGCAGTTCAAACCATTCTCGAACTGGTGCTCAAACACGGGGCGCGACTGGCGGAACCCGGCGAGTTTACTAAAAGGGCTTTTTTAAACGGGCGCATCGATTTGACCCAGGCCGAGGCTGTGATGGATATCATCAGTGCCCGCACGGAAACTTCGTTGCAGACGGCCGCCGCCCATATGCACGGTAAAATGAAACAGGCCGTGCAGGATATGCGGGCCTACCTGATCGAGCAGCTCACCCGCATTGAAGGCGCCATTGATTTTCCCGATGATGTGTCGGAAACTGTGGATCCTCCGGCCGCCATTGCCGGGATGCACACCCGCTTGGTGCAGCCGCTCGAGGCGCTTATCCGGCAGCACGAAGAAGGGCATTTCATCCGCGATGGACTCCAGGTTGCGGTTGTTGGGCGCCCCAACGTGGGAAAATCCAGCCTGCTCAATTGCCTGGTGCAAAAAGAACGGGCCATTGTGACCCCCGTGCCCGGCACCACCCGGGATACCATTGAGGAAAGCATCAGCTTGGGTGGTGTCCCCGTGGTGCTGGTCGACTGTGCCGGGCTTCATGAAACCGAGGACCCCATTGAACGCATCAGCGCCCGCAAAACCGTTGAAGTCCTTGACAGCACGCATCTGGTGCTTTTCGTGATTGAAGCTCAGCGTCGCTTGGATGATGACGACAGGGCAATATTCGAACGCATTCGGCATAAGCGTGGAATCCTCGTGATCAACAAGGTCGACCTGGTTGCGGAGACGCCTGTTGCTGAAATTCCCGCAGACTGGTACCAGCAAAGCCGGGTATTAACCTCGGCCCTGTATGATCGGGGCATCGGGGCCCTTAAAAAGAAAATTGTCGAAACGGCATTTGGGCAAGATGGCCTTGAGTTTGACGATGCCATCCTTCCCAACTTGCGGCAGAAAAGACTTTTGGAAGACACCCTGGAATCTGTGCGGGCGGTTGTGCGGGAACTGGAGGCCGATGTCGCCGTTGAACTGATTGCCATTCATCTGCAGGAGGCCATCGACTTTCTCGGGCAGATTCTTGGCACCAGCATCAAAGTGGATGTTTTGGAGCAGATCTTCAGTCGGTTTTGCATCGGTAAATAGTCCAATGCTCATGTTTCACGTGAAACATATGAAAAGGTGCAGGGTGCCAGGTCCAGGGTTCAGGGTTGCGGAGATTCACAGATGCAGTTTGAAAGCGCTTGCCGGAGCACGGACCCCGAACAGTTCCCTGCGGACGATGATACGGTTGCGTGCTTTCAGGGCACCAGCAACCCATCCGGCGTCCTTTAAACCCAACATTAAGGAGCTTTGCATAACTTATGGAGATTGATCTGAAACCTTATTTTGAAAAATATGAGGCCCTGGTGGCCAAAGCGGATGCTGCCTTTGAGCGGGTAAAAGAGGATTATGGCGAGTGCGTAAATTGTGTCCAGGCTTGCTCGGATTGCTGTTTTGCCCTGTTTGACCTGACGCTGATCGAAGCGCTGTACATCCGGCACAAATTTTTAGCAACTTACCAGGGGGCTGAAAAAGCGGCCCTTATGGAAAAGGCCAACCGTGCGGACCGCCGTATATACAAGCTCAAGCGCCGCGCCTATAATGAGCTGCAGGACGGGAAAAATGAGGGCGAGATTCTGGCGGAAATGGCCTTGGAACGGGTGCGCTGCCCGCTGCTCAATGACGAGCAATTGTGTGATCTTTACCCGTATCGCCCTTTGACCTGCCGCTTTTACGGCATTCCAACAGCCATCGGCGGCGCCGGGCACACCTGCGGCAAATCCGGTTTTAAAACAGGTGAAAAATACCCGACGGTCAATCTGGACGCTGTACACAGTCAGCTGCAGGAAATTGGTGCGGCGTTTTTGCGCGATATCCAATCGAAGAATATCAAACTGGCCGATTTACTTATTCCGCTGTCTTCGGCTATGATCACGGATTTTGATGAAGTTTTTCTGGGGGTTGCCGAGGAACCGGTGCAAGCGGCACCACGTAAAAAGC
>JAOZPY010000091.1 GCA_029932495.1 Desulfobacterales bacterium | reverse complement strand
ACCGGGTTGGTGGCACAGCCGGCCGCCAGTCCGACGGCGCTGACCGCCGAAAGCCACAAAAACCGGCGCCGCGTCATGGCGCCGGCGGTGGTAGAGAATCGGGTGCTTCTTTTCATGGCTCCTCCCTAACGCCGTATGATACCGCGGACTTGACTCTAAAAAGCTGTTCGCGCGCACATCAGCTGCACTTTGACCTCGCTGATAATCCTGGAGAATAATAAATTAAAGCTGGAGGCCTGTCAAAAAAATAATGCCTGCCCACCGCCGGTGCCCCACCGGAATTTTAATTTGACTTTATCATCATATCCATCTAAATTAATAACTTTCTGCGGCTGGCCGGCTGGGTTACGGCAACTGTTGGAAATGCCCACCGGCGAACCGAAATCGTTTTTTCTTTTACAGACTCAGCGTCGTCGAGGAGAAAAAATGTGCCGCTTATTTGCCATATCCAGTCAAAAACCGCTATCGCCCATGGTCGCCATGGAAGCTTTGAATGTGATGCGTGAAGGCCATGACGGTTCCGGGGTGGGGCTTTTCCTGAGGGATCTCGCCGGCCCGTTTGAGGACATCAAGGATGCGCCGATTTTGTCCGGTATCTTCAGCGACAAGGGCCTCAAGCGCCTGGATTCTTTCATGATGGATGTCGGGTTCATGACCAAGTACAAGATCTCCATCAAGGTCCCGAAAACACCGCCGCCCGGCGTGCCCAAACGGGATATCTACCTGATTCGGGCCTATGAATACCCGGAGGAATGGGATGATGTCAGTCCCGCAGAACGCCTCGAGCGACTGCTGACCATCCGGCTGCAGCTCAGGGCCATGGGTGAAGAAAAGAAGGATATGATCGTTTTTTCCTTCTGGCCCGATGTGATCATGATCAAGGAAATCGGCGACCCCCTGGTGGTGGCCAACTATTTAAAATTGGACCGCAAAGAGCTCTACGCCCGGGTAATCATGGCCCAGGGGCGGCAGAACACCAATTACGGCATCACCCTGTATGCCTGCCATCCCTTTTTCCTGCAAGGTTTTTCCACCATGACCAATGGAGAAAACACCGCCTTTATCCCCATCCGCGCCTATCTTGAATCCCGGAGATACCCCGGCTATAAGGGTTATGAATCCGATTCGGAGGTTTTTACTCATATTCTGCACTACGCCATGGCACACCTGGGGTTGCCCCTGGAACTGTACAAACACATCATCACGCCGCTGCAGGACGAGGCCATTGCCGATCACTCGGATGCCCGGTTTTTAAAAAACCTGAAGCAAACCTGCCGTCAGTTGATCATCGACGGGCCCAACTGTGTCATCGGCTGTCTGGCTGACCACAGCCTGTTCATGGTGCAGGATCGCAAAAAACTCCGGCCCGGGGTGGTCGGCGGCAAACCCGGACAGTTTGCCTTTTCCTCGGAAATCTGCGGTCTGGACGCCGCCATCCCCGACCGGGATAAACTCAAGGACTTTCAACCCATGCATCTGGATACGGTCATTGTGGGACCGGAGCGCCAGGAGGTCAAAATATGCAGCCAGAAGGATCCATTACCCCTTCCACACTGAGTGTTAAAGATCTTTTGTGGCAGATCAGCTGGAACAAGGACAAGTGCTCCCTGTGCGGGAAATGCACCGCCGTCTGTCCGGTCAACGCCATTGAACTGGGTGTTTTCCGCAAGCGCATCGTGCAGCCGCCGGCGGACCTGCTGAAGCCGCCCCCGGCTGTTTACAAAACCTATTACGGCATTCGCCAGAAAACCGACCCGGCTTACAACTGCGTCGGGTGCGCCATGTGCAACCTGGTCTGCCCCAATGATGCCATCATGCCCTGCCGCAGCGATGAGGCCGACAAGCAGCGTTTTCAGATTGATCGCGGCGGCCAACCCCGCAGGCGCGGCGGACGGCGTAATGCCCCCGGCAGCATCCTGGATCGGATGAAATTTATCCGCATTTCCATGCTGACCGACCCCGCCCTGGATGCGGGGCGCCATGAGTTTGAACTGCGCACCCTTTTAGGCCGGGTTCTGCCGCCGGAAGAAAATCTTGAATTTCTAAAAACCAACGGCTGGATCCCCCCGGTGCGTGAAATTTATCCCCTGATTATCGGCGGGATGTCCTTCGGGGCCCTGTCTCCCACCATGTGGGAGGGACTGCAGATGGGGGTTGCCTACCTCAATGAGGTAATCGGCATGCCCGTGCGCATCAGCACCGGTGAAGGCGGATGTCCGCCCCGGCTGCTGCGTTCACGTTTTCTAAAATACGTCATCCTGCAGATTGCCAGCGGCTACTTCGGCTGGGATGAAATCATCCACGCGCTGCCGGAGATGAAGGAAGACCCCTGTGCCATTGAGATCAAATACGGCCAGGGCGCCAAACCCGGCGACGGGGGATTGCTCATGTGGTATAAGGTCAACCGTCTGATTGCCTCCATCCGGGGCGTGCCCGCCGGCGTCAGTCTGCCCAGCCCACCGACCCACCAAACCAAGTATTCCATCGAAGAAGCGGTGGCCAAGATGACCCAGTCCATGTACATGGCCTGGGGTTTCCGGGTGCCGGTGTATCCGAAAATTTCCGGGACCTCGACCGCCCTGGCGGTTTTAAATAACCTGACCCGCAACCCGTATGCGGCTGGGCTGGCCATCGACGGTGAGGACGGCGGTACGGGGGCGGCCTACAATGTTTCCATGAACCATATGGGCCATCCGATTGCCACCAATATCCGTGACTGTTACCTGAACCTGGTAAAACTGGGCATGCAAAACCAGCTACCACTTTTCGCCGGCGGCGGCGTGGGCAAAAGCGGCAACCTGGCGGCCAATGCCGCCGCGCTGATCATGCTCGGAGCCAGTGGGGTCCAAACCGGCAAATACATCATGCAGGCGGCCGCGGGATGTCTGGGATCTGAATCGGATCGTTGCAACATCTGCAACATCGGACGCTGCCCAAAAGGCATTACCTCCCAAGACCCAAGGCTGTACCGGCGGCTGAATGTTGAAGATGTGGCCCAGCGGGTGGTGGACGTGTTTTTGAGTTTCGACACTGAGCTGAAAAAAATTGTGGCCCCGCTGGGACGCTCCACCTCGCTGCCCATCGGCATGTCTGATGCACTGGGCATTGACGACTACAACGCCGCCCGGCGTCTGAGCATAAAATACGTGGTGTAATTGGAGAAAAAAATGTCTGACCGGAAAACCAGCAGTGCCGCTTCCGTGCATTTCATCCCGGGGAGGGTGGATGGACAACGGATCGGGTCCCGAATTCTGGAGGAGCAGATCCAACAGGCGGTGGCCCGGGGGCATCGCAATCTGCAGATCGAGGCTTACGGCCAGCATGGAATCGGCGGCCGCCTGTGGCGTGCCAGCAGCGAAGAGGTTTTCATTCAGATTACCGGCCATGCCGGCCAACGCGTGGGATCCATGGGATTTCCCAATACAATGATTGAGATTCTGGGACCAACCTCCGACGATGTCGGCTGGCTGAATGCCGGGGCCCGGATCACTGTTCTTGGAAATGCCGGCAATGGTGCGGCCAATGCCATGGCCCAGGGAAAAATCTATGTGGCCGGCAGCATCGGGGCACGCGGGATGACCATGACCAAGCACAATCCGCGTTTTGATCCCCCCGAACTCTGGGTCCTAGGTTCAGCCGGGGACTATTTCGGCGAATTCATGGCGGGCGGCACGGCCGTCATCTGCGGCCATGAAGCCCAGAATCCTGACAATATTCTCGGCTACCGGCCCTTTGTGGGCATGGTGGGCGGCCGGGTATTTTTCCGCGGTCCGCACCAGGGATACAGTCAGTTTGACGCCCGGCTGGTTCCCATCGACAATGAGCAGTGGGACTGGCTGTGCGGACAACTCGAAGTTTTTCTCGACCAGATCGGCCGCGGTGAACTGCTGGCCACGCTTTCGCAAAGGCAGCAATGGCAGCTGCTGGTGGCCCGTTCCCCCCACGAAAAAATTGCCCGCCCCACCATCGCCATGGACGCCTTCTACCGCCAGGCCTGGGAAAAGGAGCTTGGCGCCGGTGGACTGATCGGTGATCTGACCACTTTAGACCGCAGCCCTGTTGCGGTGATCGCCACCGGTGAGCTGCGGCGTTTTGTCCCTGTCTGGGAAAATCGCAAATATGCCGCGCCCTGTGAGGCAACCTGCCCCACCGGCATTCCGGTGCAGGAACGCTGGCGTCTGGTGCGCGAAGGCCGCATCGACGAGGCGGTGGACCTGGCACTGGCCTACACGCCTTTTCCGGCCACGGTGTGCGGCTATCTGTGCCCCAATCTTTGTATGCAAGCGTGCACGCGCCAGTCCGGAGCCATGGCGCCGGTGGATATTTCCCGGCTGGGACGGGCCAGCATCACCGCCCAGCTGCCCGAGCTGCCGCCGGAAGGCGACAGAAAAATTGCCGTCATCGGGGCCGGCCCCGCCGGGCTGTCCGTTGCCTGGCAGCTGCGCCTCAAAGGCCATCAGGTCACCATCTACGAAAGGACGAAAACGCTGGGCGGAAAAATTACAGCGATGGTCCCGGAAAACCGCCTGCCGCAAGAGGTGGTTGCCGAAGAGCTGGCCAGGCTCAAGGCAGTGCTGCCCCATGTTCATCTTCAGCAGCCGCTGCAATCCGAAGACATCGAACAGTTGACCCGGGATTTCGATTTTGTGGTGCTGGCCACCGGGGCCCAAAAACCCAGAACCCTGCCGGTGCCGGGCAGCGAGCGGGCGGTCAGCGCCCTTGATTTTCTCAAAGCCGCCAAACAGGGCCGTGCCAAACCGGGCCGACAGGTGGTCATCATCGGCGCCGGCAATGTGGGCTGCGATGTGGCGGCCGAAGCCCACCGGCTCGGTGCGCAGGTGATCACCCTGCTGGATGTGCAGCAGCCTGCATCCTTCGGCAAAGAAAGACAGGCAGCCGAGGCGGCGGGCGCCACCTTCCGCTGGCCGGTGCTCACCCGAAAGATCACCGCCCGGGGCGTAACGCTGACCTCCGGCGAACAGATTGCCGCCGATACGGTGGTCATTTCCATCGGGGATGTGCCGGATCTGGATTTTCTGCCGGACAGCGTGGCGGTCGAAAACGGTTTTATCAAGGTCAACGACCTGTTTCAGACCACGGACCCTAAAATTTTTGCCATCGGTGATGCCGTCAAACCCGGTTTGCTTACCGATGCCATTGGCGCAGGCAGAGTCGCCGCCGAGACCATCTGCGATTTATTGCAGGGGGTAACCCCGCAAACCCGGCTGCGGGAAATGATTCCACGTCAACGGGTGACGCTCGAATATTTTGACCCGCGAATTACCGAATTTTCCGACCTGGACCAATGCGGATCCCAGTGCTCCTCCTGCGGCACATGCCGGGACTGCGGCATTTGTGAACAAATTTGCCCGCAGCATGCCATCAGTAGAAAGCAGCTGAAAGACAACGCCTACGAATACGTCGTCGATGAGAACCTGTGCATCGGCTGCGGGTTCTGTGCCGGCGCCTGCCCGTGCGGGGTATGGGATCTGGTCGAAAACAGTCCGATGGAATAGATTGATGACGTTCCAACCATTTGGATTAAAGGAGTCCATTGTTAATGACTGATTACGATAAGCCCCGGGAGGCATGCGGCATTTTCGGCATCTGCAATCATCCGGAAGCAGCACCCGTCACCTATTTCGGCCTTTACGCCCTGCAGCACCGGGGCCAGGAAAGTGCCGGTATTTCCGTGGTTCGGGGAGACGCCATCATTGAGCATAAAGGCATGGGACTGGTATCCGATGTTTTCGACATGGACCGCCTGCAGCTGCTGGCCGGCCGGTGCGCCATCGGTCATGTGCGCTACTCCACCACGGGCAGTTCGGTACTGGCCAATGCCCAGCCTTTTCTGGTGCGCCACCGGCACAAGTCCTACGCCGTAGCCCACAACGGCAACATTGTTAACGCCCATCTGCTGAAAAATGAACTGGAGCAGGCCGGCTCTATTTTTCAAACCACCATGGACAGTGAAATTTTTCTGCATCTGTTCGTTAAAAACCTGGTGCATGGTTTCGAACAGGCGCTGCTGGAAACCGTATCGCGCCTGAAAGGCGCTTTTTCAATTGTCATGATGACCAGCCGGGGCGAAATTATCGGCATCAAGGATTCCTATGGCTTCCGGCCCTTGAGCCTCGGGAAGCTAAACGGCAATTACGTACTGGCCTCGGAGTCCTGCGCTTTCGACCTGGTGGAAGCCGAGTTCATCCGCGAACTGGATCCCGGGGAAATTGTCATCATCAACGCGGACGGGATCAAAAGCATCAAAACGCCCGGTCCGGACCAGCGGGCATTCTGCATCTTTGAATTCATCTATTTCGCCCGACCGGACAGTTTCCTTTGCGGCCGCAACGTCTATCTGACCCGCAAGGCCCACGGCAGGCGCCTGGCCATCGAGGCCCCAATTGAGGCTGACTTTGTGATGCCTTTTCCGGATTCCGGGACCTATGCCGCCCTGGGCTACTCCGAGGCATCCGGCATTCCCTTTGAAATGGGGATGATCCGCAATCATTACGTGGGGCGCACCTTTATCCAACCTACCCAGAGCATGCGCGACTTTGGCGTACGCGTAAAGCTCAACCCCGTCAAAGAGCTTTTGAAAGGCAAGGACATCATCATCATTGAAGATTCAATCATCCGGGGAACCACCATTAAAACCCGGGTAAAAGCTCTGCGGGAGCTGGGCGTCGGAAAAGTCCACATGCGGGTCAGCGGCCCTCCCCATCGTTTTCCCTGTCACTACGGCATTGATTTTTCAACCCGCGGCGAACTGATTGCGGCCAAAAAAACGGTGGCCGAACTGCGCGACTACCTGGGGCTGGACTCCCTGTATTATCTGAGCATTGAGGGCCTGCTGGAAGCCACCGGTGTTGAAAACCCCGAAAACAACTTCTGCAAAGCCTGCTTTGACGGCTGCTACCCCGTCGCCTTTGATATCAATCTGACCAAAGAATGCTTGGAAGCCGGCCAATGAAGGGGACTGCTGAAAGCCACTCACAAAATACTTTTTACGCGGCCATCAACATTGAAGGTGTGAATTGTCCGGCGCGGCATCTAATGCAACTTTAAGAAATTGCTTGAAAAGTTGACAACGTACTGATTTTTAATCTTATTTTATCTTAAAAAAATTTGCTGCCCCATTAATTGCTTGCCCTTTTTTCAGTGACGGTATACAATATTTAGTTGGATTGCTTCGCACAAAAGGGAACGGAGGCGGCTATGCTCGAATCGAAATATCTCAAAGACAACATCGAAAATATCCAGAAACTGCTGACCATTCCTGCGCTGCGCAACTTCGAGACCAAAAGCCTTCAAAAACTGCTTCGGTTAAGCAAAATCAGGGAATACGAAGACGGCGAACGGATTATCCGGGAAGGCGATCTGGACCCCTGGCTCTACTTCCTGCTGGTTGGAAAAATACGGATCACCAAGGAAGGCATGGAGATCAACACGATTGGCAGAAAAGGGGAAATTTTCGGTGAAATGCGCATCATTGACAGCATGAAGCGCTCGGCCTCTGTGTATGCCGTGGGTAAAACCATCTGTCTGGCAGTTGACACCTCCGCCAAAAACCGGCTGTCGGCCCAGGATCCGACCAACGAAAAACTGGATTTTCTGCTGTTGCTCTACCGCATATTTGCCGAATTCATGTCGATTCGCCTGCGAGCCACCAACGAGGAACTGATCACTGCCAAAAAAAAGATCAAACGCCTGCTCACAAAGATATGACTGCCGCCAAAACCGTTGCCTTTTCCAGGGACTCCACCAACCTTTTTTTCCATATCCTCACCCGCTGCAATCTCAATTGCCGTCACTGTTATATCAACACCGCCCAACATGGTAAAAACACCCTGCCGCTTTCCACCATAAACACCTGGTTGGAGGCTTTCAGCGATAACAGCCGGTCAACCAACCTTATTTTTCTGGGCGGCGAGCCCACCCTGCATCCGGACCTGCCGGCAGCCGTAAGCCATGCCTGCCGCCTGGGATTTGCCTCCATTACCATCGACACCAACGGCTACCTGTTCAACGACATTCTGGCGCAAGTCGAACCCGCACAGGTCGATTATTTCAGCTTCAGCCTGGACGGGGCCACCCGGCAGACCAACGACACCATCCGCGGCCGGGGTTCTTTTGAAACCTGCCTGGCCGGCATCCGTAAAGCCGCTGCAAAGGGGTTTGCCACCAGTATGATCTATACGGTCAGCCGTGCCAACATTGATGAACTTGTGTTGATGGAGCCACTGCTGATCAGCCTGGGTGTCCGCCGTTTTTTTATTCAGGTCATCGGGCTGCGGGGGAGATCTGCGGGCGGGGACAGCGTTGCCGGTGGCAAAGAACAGCTGCAGGTTTCAAAAACCCGCTGGCTTGAAACCATCCCCGGCGTGGCCCGCAAAATTGCCGGCCACGGCATCACCGTGACTTATCCGAAGGTATATTTGAATCCAACGGAAAAATTTGAATGCGCCGGGCGGGTGGCGAAAAATTATTTTGTTTTCCCCAACGGGCGGGTGTATCGCTGCCCGCTTTGCGAGGACTATCCGATTCACAGCCTGGTTTTTAAAAACAACCGGCTGGTGCCGGCCGCCCGGTTGAACGAAACCGATTTTTTTAAACTTAACATCGCCGAGGGCTGTGTGATGAACAAACTGATTCAACCTGACAATTTGCACTACCACAAAGACGGCACACCTGAATATAAAATTGCCTGTTGTCTGCTGAAAGAAGAGATTCGTTTATAGACAAAAATTGATAGCGCTGCAAAAAAATCCGCTTCCCCCCGCCCGGGCCTTTCTGGTTCCACTAGTAAGTGATCACCAGTGCGGTGGCCAGGATGGTGTCCGTATCATCCAGATCACTGGGTCGGGGGTCGTTATTGTAAAAAACGGAATACGACACTTTAAGGGCCAAGGTATCAGTCAGTGCCGTGACCAGAGCGGTTACCGAATTCAGTTTCCACAGACTGCTGTCTTTAAAGCTCTGCAGGTATTCCAGGGACTGTGATGCTTTGATCTTGTCGGTAAAGGCGTATTCGTATTTGCCGAACAGGCGCCCTTCGATGAACCTCTCCGTGCTTTCCCCCTTATCCTCATAATCTTCAATCGTATAATTGAGCCCCGTCTCGCCCAGCAGAAAATGCTTGGGGCCGATGAAAAATTTATC
>JAOZPY010000090.1 GCA_029932495.1 Desulfobacterales bacterium | reverse complement strand
TTGAGCGCAAACCGCCTCAGCGGCAGTCTTGTCTGCCCATGCGATACAGGAAAACACCCTGGCGCACTACAACTGTACACACTTAGAAAGATAATTTGTGGATATCATAGTAAAAAAAAGAATGCAAGACAGTCTCGTAATTTTTTTGAAACAATAGTGTCTCATAAGACAGGAAATGGAAGGGGAAAGTTGGAATGCGGAATCCGGAAAAAGCAAGAAAAGCGGTCGGGGGGGGCATAGCGCAATGCATGGAGGTATTCGCCGGGAACAAGTCCCGACGAAAATTCAATCTCTCACCGCCTTTTGTTATCCTGTGCCTTGCACCCTGGACCTTGGACCTCTTTTTCTTTAGGCTGCCTGGATCTGGCGGCGCTCCAGGATCTTGCCCCGGGTGCTGATCACCACTTGCTCCATGGGAATCGAAACCCCGGACAGCTCCATGCCTTTTTTGATAATTCCCGGCATTCCCGAACAGCAGGGTACTTCCATGATCACGGCCGTGATGGTTTTGATGCCGGCTTGCTGGAAAATCTGGGAAAATTTTTCAACATAATGCTCGACATCGTCAAACTTCGGACAACCCATCATCACTGTTTTGCCTGGCAGGAAATCCCGGTGAAGGCCCGGAAAGGCCACTGCAACACAATCGGCCAGCACCATCAGATCCGCCCCTTTCAGAAACGGTGCTGTGGGCGGCACCAGCATGATTTGCACCGGCCAGTGGGTTAGGGCCGATTCGGCGGGCTCAAAGGCGGTGGGCGTGTTTGCCTGGCTGCAGGACTCCGCTGCCGGAAAAGGTTCAGCAGCCCCAAAAGTCTGGAGCCTGGCTGACGGGCACCCCCCGGAAGCCATGGGCAGCACATTGGTTTCCTGCTGCTTTTTCTGGGTCAGAAACTCTTCAACGGCTTCTTCGTCGAATTCTTCCGCCTCCCGCTCAATGATTTTCAGCGCGCCGGTGGGGCAGTCCCCCAGGCAGGCGCCCAGCCCGTCGCAATAAAAGTCAGCCACCACTCGGGCCTTACCGTCTATTATCTCCAGGGCACCTTCGGCACAGGCTGGCACACAGTTGCCGCAGCCATCACACAGCTCTTCGTCGATTTCAATAATCTTGCGCATTACTTTCATGATCTCTCCTTAAGATCTTTTTCGGCGATTGATACTTGAAGCGAAATCCATGCATCCTTATCCCAGAAGCACTTCCGCGGCCACATCGCGCCCACTGTCAGTAAGAAAAGCGGCCTCAATGTCGGCTGTCAGCTTCTCGTGATCCAGCGGGTTCTGCTTGCGCTTTTCGTCCATATTCTCCAGCAGGTCAGCATCATAAACCACCTTGAAATTTAAGCTGTCCCCATCGGCCGGGCGGTGATGATGCCCGATAATATCGCATACTTCTTTTACGATCGCTTCGCTGGCGCCCAGTTTGTTTAAAATTTCTCCGGCGATTGCGGGTCCCTCAGCCTCATGGTGCTGTGCCGCTTTGTCACCGTATTTTCTTTCCGCTTCCAACATGCCAATATCGTGCAGATAAGCTGCGGAAAGAATCACGGCCAGGTTGCCGCCTTCCAGTTTGCCGATCCGCTCGGCATAACGCGCCACCCTGCTGGCATGACCAATGCGCTTAAAATCACTTTTGAAATAGCGTTTCATCTCAATGGCCACGCGGTCCTTGAGCAGGTCCTCTTTCTGGGCCAGAAGTTCGGGCGGCAACGTCCCCAGACATTGTTCCGCGTACTGGCAATAGGCCGCACAACCAAAGTCCATCTTCGGATTGACGAACCGGTGGCCGCAGTGGTTGCACTTGCGCGAGGTGTCATCCTTGAAAAATTCCACGGTGTGGCCGCATTGCGGGCATTTGGCTTCGAAAATCGCTCCCGGCAGCCAGTATTGTGTATCTTGTCCAGGACATTTCATGGCTTGTACCCTTTCCCCTATGGCACTGTTTGCACCAAAGGCGACGCTGCAATAGGTTTTTTGTAAACACGCTTTAAAAAAAACAGCTATTTACTGTTACCTTAAAAAATATACTTGCGGGTTGCCTTGACTTAAATCAAAAATATGAAAAAAATTGACATTAATACAAAAAAACAAATAAAAAGAATATATTATGGGAAAAATTCGTAAGTTCTCAATAAGTTGGGGCAACCTGCTCTAAACTGAGCGCAATATGCGTTTTGGTTGCGCGTCATTGTCCATTTGGGGAAACAAGCCAGCGCATCGGGGGGCGTTAAGAATTTCAAGCTGTTTGAGGAGCCTGCGACGAGTTCTTGAAATTTAGCCCACCGATCCGCTGCGCCTCAAATGGACACAGAAAGCGATGCCAAAAGGCAAATTGCGCGGCGCAACCACAACTTTTTGAGAAGTTACAAAAATTCTTGATGTTATGACCACCCTGCCCCTGTTTAACGGCCTGCCCGAAGATCAAATGGCCGCTATTGGCAAGATTGCGGTCGAAAAAAATTTGCCGGGAGGCAAAGCATTTTTTTTGAAGGAGATGAAAGCAACGGTTTTTTTGTCATTGCAAACAGCCGGATCACGGTTTACAAGGTATCCGTCGACGGCACAGAACAGATTCTGCACATTTTCGGTCCCGATCAGCCATTTGGTGAAGTTTCGGTTTTTACCGGGCAAAAATTCCCGGCCTGCGCCAAGGCCATCACCCAAGTCAGGAGTTAACGCAGGGCACCCTTCAGTATCTTTAGGCCCCTGAAAGGCGCCCCTGGAAAAAGATACTTAAAACTTCTACCCTGCAAGCTTGGATCCAACAGCCTTGCCGTAATCCTGACAGGCCCTGAGGCCATCGCTGGTTTCAATGACACCCTCTTTTAAACTCAGGGGCCCAAGGTCGACCATGTCCATCTTGAATACATGCATCATGGTATCATAGATCATGGGGCCCGACTCCCCGCTGTGAGTGTGAGAACAGAAAGCGCCGCCTATTTTACCCACCAGATTTGCCTTTTGGGCCAGAAACAAAAAAGTCTTCATCCCCGCGGTCATGTCACGGTGGTAGGTCGGGCATCCAAAAATAAAACCGTCGTACTGGGACAATTCATTTTCGTTGTTGATGTCTTTTGTTTTTGCAATCACAGCCTCCTGCCCGGTAATTCGTACACCTTCAGCAAGATATTCGGCCATTTTTTCAGTATTTCCGGTTCGACTGACATACGCGATCAAAATTTTGCTCATTATTTCCCCTTTCATTTTAGATATGGTTGACGCTGCGATTTGTTGCAGCAGGATGGCCAGGGAGACCCCTTCAGCCGGGCAGCTACCGCCCTTGTTTAATCCCTGTAAGCCACCAATTTTTTGCTGAGCAGGCTGATGTGGCCCATCTCCTCTTTAATAATGCTGTCAAGACGACCTTTTCCCAGGTTTTCAGGAACCGCTTCTTTCATTCCCAGGTAAAAAACAATGGAATCTTTTTCTGCTTCAATGGCGGCTTTGAGAATTTCTTGCATTGATGAAAGGTCGATTTCCTTTTCAAAAAAAACCCGCGTATCCGCCAGAGCCCGCAAATACGCAGCCGCCTCGCCCTGGGGATCAAAAACGGTCGATTCCTTTTCTTGGGTCGTCAGTTCGCCCCGCATGGCTTTAAACGTTTTCTCGTGTTCATCTTCCATGGCCGCCAGTTCCAGTAAAAAGTCCTTGTTGGCGGAATTGTCTGTTTTTTCAGCGGCTGAGCGGTAGAATTTTGCACCATTGCGCTCCAGCTGTTCGGCCATTGCAAATACCTCATCCGCGGTAAAATCGTAACCCATCTTTTCCGTCCTTTCTTTTTGTTTGCCCACCATTCACCGGCATTGTCCCCGTTATTTGCGCAGCAACGCAGATAACCTGCAGGTCCTTCACACCTGCGCAACCCATAATGATGCCGATAAATATATATACGATAAGCTGGCTTGTAAAGTGGTTTGGCAATCGCTGGGCGAAGGGATCTGAGCTTGACAGGCATCAAGTAATGTAATATATATTTATACAGTATACTTTTTTCTGTGAGATATTCTTTTAAAACCGATTGAGATCAAAACACCGAAGGGAGGTGATGGCGATGAAACGGTTTTCAATTCCCAGAGTCGCACATTGTAGCAGCGGCTGCCATATTCAGTCCCGGGTAAGACGTAAAACTGCTCGATAGCCAACGACCATCCCGCCCCCGGGCGGGATGGTTTAAATTTGATGACCCCGCAAAATGCCTTGAAACCGCTCAGCAATGACTTTTACGAAGCCGGAATGGATATTACATGAGGTCGCCATGCACCTTTGAGCTGACCGAAAGCACAGGGCATGGTGCACGGCGGATCACCCGATCCGTGGTGGAGCCCAGAAAAAGCGTTTTCACCAGTCCGTGACCGCGAACCCCCAGAACGATCATATCAATATGGTTTGATTCCGCATAGCGAACGAGCTCTTCGTATGGATGGCCCGGCAGCAAAACGGTTTGCGGACTGCACCAGTGGACGGCCTCTTCGGGCACCATGTTCCTGAGTTTTTCGATCAGTAAACTGCGGGAGGCTTCTGACAGGCCTTCGCCGGCAGGGGGCTGATCTTTAACGAAATCCGACGGGACCGGCGTTTCAATCACATGAACCAGGTGTAATTCGGCCTCAAACTCCTGAGCCAGACTCAGGGCGTGCTCAAAGGCCGCATCGGAATCCGGCGAAAAATCGCAGCCCACCAGAATTTTATCCAGCTTGATTCCTTCCTCCGACATACTGATCATATCCGGGTGCGAGCTGCGTAGCACCAGCAGGGGGCAGGTCAACATCCGCATCAATCTTTCGGTCACTGAGCCCAGAACCAGCCGTTTAAGGCCGGTGCGGCCCCGGGTGGCTGTTACTACCAAGTCAATGTTTTTTTCATCCACCGCCCGGGCAATTTCATCGGCAGGATTGCCGACGCTGATCAGCGCTTCCCATTGCACCGCTTGTTCGCCGATTAATTCCTCAAGTTGCCTGCCGGCGTCATCCATGATCCGATCCTGCTGCCCGACGGGGTCCAACTGAAACTCACCGTAGATTGCCACCGATGAAAGATCGATGACATGGCAGATGTAAAGCCGGGCCCCAAATTCCCGGGCTAGAGCCAAACCGAATCGGACCGTAAGATTGGAAAAATCCGAAAAATTGGTGGCACATAAAATGTTCTTAAATTGCACTCTCATGGCGAATCCCCCCTTTGGAGTCAATTTTAAGCCTATCTAGCGTCATTATCCCTTGATCACTGCCAGCGGCCTCAACCGTGCCACCTTCCTGGCAATTCCGGCACCGTGGACCACTTCAACCACACGGTTAACATCCTTGTAGGCCGTTGGTGCTTCTTCGGCCAACCCGGACAGGCTGCCGGCGCGGACATGAATGCCCGCAGATTCAAGCTGCTCCCGCAGGCCGGCGCCGTGCACCGATTTTTTCGCTTTTTTGCGACTCATGGTTCGACCGGCACCATGGCAGGTGGAGCCAAAGGTCCGGGACATGGAGGCCCGTGTTCCAACCAATACCCAACTGGTCGTACCCATGGAGCCCGGCACCAGTACCGGCTGGCCGATATCCCGGTAAGCGGCCGGCAATTCTTTTGACCCGGGACCAAATGCCCGGGTGGCTCCTTTGCGGTGAACACAAAGCTTTACCTGGCTGCCGTCGATCTCGTGGGTTTCAATCTTGGCCATATTGTGTGCGATATCGTATACTTGGTAGATTTGATAATTGCTTACCTTGCCGGCCAGGGCCTGCTCGAAGCTTCGCCGAATAAGATGGGCCAGCACCTGGCGATTGGCAAACGCATAGTTGGCCGCCGCCTTCATGGCAGCCAGATAGTCCCGTCCCTCCGGGCTGCTGATGGGCGCACACACCAGTTCCCTGTCCGGCAGTTGGAATCCAAAGCGCTGAATAGTTTTTTGAAAACGTTTGACGTAATCACTGCACACCTGATGGCCCAGTCCGCGCGAACCGCAATGGATCTGGATGACGACCCGACCGGCAGTCAACCCGATGCGCCGGGCAACGTTTTCATCCAGGATTTTATCCACCACATCGATTTCAATAAAATGATTTCCAGCCCCCAGGGTCCCCACCTGCCCCTGGCCCCGCTGCTTGGCTCTCGGACTTACCGCATTCGGATCCGCACCCGCCAGGCATCCGTTTTCCTCGGTGCGCTCCAGATCCGACTCGGTGGCAAAGCCACGTTTCAGCGCCCACCCGGAACCCAGCCGCATCACATTATCCAGTTCCCCGGTTTTGAGTTTGATGCGGCCGCCCCTTCCGACACCGCTGGGGCAATGAGCATAAATGGCCGAAGCCAAATCATCCAGCCAGGGTGAAACTTCCTCCAGCTGCAGATGGGTCGCCAGCAGGCGCACGCCGCAATTGATGTCGTAACCGACACCGCCGGGAGAAATAGCCCCATCAGGCAGCCGGGTGGCCAGCACGCCGCCAATGGGAAAACCGTATCCCTGATGGATATCTGGCATGGCCAAGGCATACTTGACGGCCCCCGGCAGACAAGCCGTGTTAACCAACTGTTCCAGGCTGCGATCGTTTCTGAGACCTTCCAGCAGTATGGTGTCAGCGTAAAACCGGGCCGGCACCTGCATGTCGTCCCGAAAGGATGTGGCAACTTCATAAATGTATGGTTCGACCTGTTTGAAATCCTTAAGACCGATCATGGGGCACCTCCCCTGAGACCTTTCATACATCCAGCACCACGGTAGCGGTCAATCCCTTTTCAGTTTGAACAATTTTCAGGTTATGGTAGGTGACCGCCTTAATATCTCTTTCCAGCCGTGCCGCCGGGCGACCCCACAGGATCGCCCGAATACGGGTCGGCGAAACCTCCTGCAGTTCGAATTCGTCAAAAACCAGCCTTTCACTTTCCGCCCGGTAAGCCAGTTCACTCAACCATTCGACCAGCAGACTTTCGGCATCCAGGGCCTCCAGTTGCACGCCGACTTTGCAACGCGCAGCCCCCGGGGCAAACTCCGGGGCCAGCAGACTGTTAAGGCCGCAAGCTGCATTAATCAGCAACTGGCCCATATCCAATCCGTAAACGCGCAACGCCCGATCAGCGGTGTGGTCCAACTCCTCAAACGCCGTGTCGCCCTGGGATTCGTCGCAGGTCGATGATGCTTTTTTTTTCTCCATCTTGCATGGTCATCCAGGTTCCAGGATATGGTAAGAATCGTGTTGGATGCGTATATAAAACGCCGTGAAAAGGCTGTCCAAGTATAAATGAATGAAATACCCGGTCGGAAAAACGCGCAGCGTATCCTGTTCACAGTCTCCCGGGAAGAGAGATGCGCTCCACCGCTTGCATACCTAACATGTAATATTCGATTCAATATTGTCAAGGACTAAGATTTGAAGGTTGCAATTCGGTTAAAGTTTTACTATTTTAAATGAACAACCATTGATCATCAGCAAATACGGATAAACAGTGACGCGCATACGCAACATCTGAACATTTCAATCGGCGGAAGCATCCCGCCGTGGCGGACCATTGAACGTAAAATGGGAATTCCGACCCTCGCCAATCGATTTGAGCGCAGGCGGTTGTGCCAATCTTGATTCTCAATGAGAAACCAAGGAGATTGACAATGAAAGATCTGATCGACCGTATCGCCCGGGCACTGGTGGATTATCCGGAGGAGGTGGAGGTCACTGTGATCGAGGGCAGTCAGGCCACCGTACTGGAACTGAAAGTGGCCAAAGTGGATCTTGGAAAAATTATTGGCAAACAGGGCCGCACCGCACGGGCGCTGCGCACGATTATCGGTGCGGCGGCCGCCAAGGAACACAAGCGTGTGGTGCTTGAAATCGTAGAATAATACGCTGCGTTACCGGTCTTCTGCAATCTGCAACATCTCTTGCGCCACGGCATCGGCGCTGCAAGCTGCCACCCCAACATGCTTGGCCTGCTGTCTTTGCTTTTTCAACGAAAGGGGTAAAGTGGCCGTTTAAGATAACCTCAACGTTGCATAAACAACATGGCAAACCATATCTAATGATTCGGTATTATAACCAATATCGCAATAACGGCACCATTTTGAGGACCTCCCAGCGGCTGAATTCAAAGGATGGTGTCTTTTTATGCCATGTTGTTTCCCCTCCGGGAAAGCCGGAGGGCTTCAGATCCTGTGTTGTCAAGGGTTCGCGGTAGCAGACTACAGCGTCACCCTTGACGCCTTGGCTCTGAAGCCCTCCGACTTTTGCAACATTAAGGTTAAAAGCTGGGCCCTACTCGTTTTTCGCGAGAAAATCATCCGGCATCTGGACGGTCACCACTTCGCCCCGGGCCCTGACTTTACCGGCGGCCGAAAGGATCACGGAAATCACCATCTTGCGGCCCTTGCTCTCTTTTATGCGGCCGTGCAATTCCAGTATCGCATCGATCGGGGTGGGTGCCAGGTAATCCACGTGCAGTGACACCGTTACAAAACGCACGACAGGCTCATCATCCAGGGATTTGCCCAGTTCGCGATGTTTGGCGGATGCGGCCGTACCCGTCGCATGGCAGTCGATTAAAGATGCAATCAGCCCGCCGTAAGCATAGCCGGGAAAAGCCACGTGATAGGGTTTGGGCTTGAACCGGCAGACGGTCTCATCACCTTCCCAGTAACTTTTGATCTGCAATCCATGCTCGTTCAACCTGCCGCAACCGTAACACACGGCCATATCATCCGGGTAGTAATCCTGAATGGCTTTCTCAGACATCATGCATTTCCTTTCTGAAATCCAGATCTCCGCACTTCACCATGGCAGATTCGCGAAAAATCAGGTGCGCCTGCTGCCAAGTGAGCGTAATATGTATTTTGGTTAAGCGACATTGCCAATTTTTCAAACCGCTTTAACGGCGGCAAACCGTCCGGCATGCAATGCCTGCACCAGTTCATTTTCATCCCGGATGTCTTTTTCAAAATCGGTCACCCATTTGCCGATTTCATCAACCCGATGGGCGTCACTGCCGCCGGTTCCAGGCAGACCCAGTTTTTCAGCCACCTTGCGGGCCATATCGTTCTCATCGGCAGATAATTTTCCGTTTCCGATCTCAACAGCATCCACATATTCAAACACCTTGCGTTTACAGCCCTGCTCCACCGTCATCTGGAGTTGACCGATACCAAAGGTTTTAAACCCGCGAAAAGGATGGGCGGCGATCATAAATCCACCGGCGGGTTTCA
>JAOZPY010000089.1:1889-9249 GCA_029932495.1 Desulfobacterales bacterium | reverse complement strand
CTCGAACCAGCGACTCTCTGCTTAAAAGGCAGATACTCTACCGACTGAGTTAACGGCCCCGGCTAAAAACATATTTATTTAATGACATATTTGGTTCTTGTCAACCATAAAAAAGCAACCATCCATTTATTTTCGCCAGAATTCCGGCACCACCAGGATAATCACCGTGAATATTTCCAGTCTGCCCAGCAACATGCACCAGATCAGCAACCATTTCCCCAGGTAGGGGATCTGCGCGTAGTTGTCCACCGGACCGACCATCCCCAGGCCGGGACCAATGTTGCCGATGGTCGCGGCAATCGCGGCAATGGAGGTGACAATGTCCACCCCCATGCCGGCCAGCAAGATGGTGGACATCGCAGACAGCCCCACGTAAAGGGCCATAAAACCCAGAACGCTGCGCATGACATCATCGGATACAGGTTTGCCGCCAATTTTGATATGCGAAACCGCACGGGGGTGAATCAGCGAAAACAGCTCCTTGTAACAATATTTAAAACAGAGCATCACCCGCAGGCATTTCATGCCGCCGCCCGTTGAGCCGGCCGAGGCCCCCAGGAACATGCACAACAGTAAAATCAGTTGGGACATGGCGGGCCACTGTTCATAGTCGGCGGTGGCATATCCAGTGGTGGTCACAATGGAGACCACCTGAAAGGACCCGTAGCGCAACGCCTGGCCGATGGTTTTGTATACCGTCCCAAAGACGTCAAAGCTGACCAGCAACGTCAGCAGCAGCACAGCGCCCAGAAAAAAACGGCATTCGGAATCCTGCCAGAATATCAGTGTTTTCCCCCGCAGCAGTTGATAGTGCAAGGAAAAATTTATCCCTGCCAGTAGCATAAAAACAACGAATACCATGTCCAGGTAAACGCTGTCGAAATGGGCGACGGAAGCGTTTTTGGTGGAAAATCCGCCGGTGGGCATGGTGGTAAAAGCATGACACAGGGCGTCATAAAGGCTCATACCGCCGAACATCAGCAGCACGACCTGGGTCAGGGATATCAGCGCATAGACCTTCCACAAAATCATGGCCGTATCGCGGATGCGCGGTTTGAGCTTGTCCGGCACGGGGGTGGGCACCTCGGCCTTGTAAAGCTGCATGCCGCCGACACCTAAAAACGGAAGGATGGCCACCGACAGCACAATGATGCCCATACCCCCCAGCCATTGGATAAAGCTGCGCCAGAAAAGAAGCCCCCGGGATACCGCCTCGATGTCGGTCAGAATCGATGCGCCGGTGGTGGTAAAGCCCGATACGGACTCGAACACGGCATCCACAAAACTGAAAGTTCCGCCTGCCAGGTAAAACGGCAGCGCGCCGAACAACCCGACGGCTGTCCAGCCCACGGCCACAATGGCCATGCCTTCGCGCTGGGTTATGATTTCAGCCTTGTGCCTGCGAAACAGCAAGTGAAGAACAATACCGGCGGTGACCGTCAGCGCCATGGACTCCACTACCGGGAACACACTCTGATCCCGGTAATAAAGGCCGACGAGCAGGGGAAAAATCATGGTCATCCCGAAAAACAGGGTCAAGACCCCAATGATGTTCAGGATATACCGCCAGCGCATTTAGAAATACTCCAGTTTGACGGCCAGGATTTTTTCAACTTTCGCGATAGCCTGCCTTGTGGCGAAGATAATGATCCGGTCATCGGGCTCGATGACGCTGTCGCCGGTGGGAATGATAATTTTTGCAGCCCGCAAAATTCCGACCACCAGGGCCCCTTTCGGCATGGAAATTTTTTTCAGCGGCCTTCCCACGATATCCGAGGTTTCCAGGGCAACGGCCTCCATGACTTCAGCCTGTTCGTCCTTGATCGAAATTGAGGATAGTACTTTCCCCCTGCGTATGTGCTGCAAAATGGTGTTGATGGCCGAAAGCCGCGGACTGACCACCTGCTCGATGCCGATGGCTTTCATTAACGGGAAGTAGCTGAATTTACTGATTTTGGTGATGGATTTCTTCGCTCCCATGCGGGTGGCCAGCAGGGAGGCGAGGATGTTGGTTTCCTCGTCGTCGGTCAAAGTGACGACAACGTCGATGTCCTGAACGTTTTCTTCGGCCAGCAGTCCCTGGTCAGACCCATCGCCGCACAGCACCACGGTCCGGTTGAGTCCGTCTGCCAGAATTGCGCAGCGGGCAGGATTTTTTTCAATGATTTTGCAGTGCACCCCGTTGTGCTCTAATCGCTTGGCCAGTCGAAACCCGATACTGCCGCCACCGACCACCAGTACCCGGTGGACCGGCTGGGCATGCTTGTCGAACACCGCCAGGGTTTCCAACAGTTTTTCCTGCTCACTGATAAAGTAAATCAAATCCCCGGGCATCAACCGATCGTTGCCACGGGGAATGATTAACTCTTCCTCACGCACCACAGCGGCAATCAACAAACGGGGCCCGGTGATTTTTCCGGATAACTCGGAGAGCTTCTCACCGGCCAGGCGGGAATTTTTATCCAGGTAAACTCCGATAAATTTAATGCGTCCGTCTGCAAATTCAGCCACATCCACGGCCCCTGGCACACTCATCATGCCTTCGACGGTCTTGACCACCTCCACTTCCGGGTTGATGACGGTATCGATATGCGGGGCATGCTCACGCAGGTTCTGGTGAAAGCGATCGAAGTCTGCCTCGCGCACCCGGGCCAGTTTCTTGATCGTTGGCGCAAGCAGATCGGCTACCAGGCAGGCAACCAGATTGGTTTCATCACTGTCTGTGACCGCCAAAATGATTTCGGCATTTTGAATTCCTGCCTCTTCCAGAACCACCGGGCTGCTGCCGGATCCCTGGAGCACCTGGACATCCAGATTATCGGAAACCCTCCGGATTGAAGCGGCGTCTTTGTCAATAACCACAACTTCTTTGTTCTCATGCGACAGGTGGCTGGCCACATGAAAACCCACCTCCCCTGCTCCGACAATAACCACTTTCAATGTTTACTCCTCCATCGGTTAAATAAAAAAAGCTCAGCGATGGTATCCGCAAAATTAGACAGCACTAACCGGACGCCTGCCCGGGGCGATTATATTTAACCTGCCCTCCCCAGGAAAGCAAGTTGCTGGCAATAAACTCCACCACCTGTCGGTGGGCATCTTTGCCCTTGCCTTCGATACGAATCAGCGGTCCGAATTTTAAATACAGCGTTTTTCGTGGATCGATCGGCCCCACGTCTCGAAACCATTTCCCATTGCTCTGAAAATCCGTCTTGATCGCAACGGGAACCACGGGCACACCCGCGCGGGCAGCCAGTTTGACTCCCAGGGTGTTGAAAGCCTGAACATCGAACACCACGCTGCGTGTGGCCTGGGGAAAAATAATAATCGATTTGCCCTGTTGCAGAACCTTTTGGCCCTCGGTCAGAACTACTTTTAGATCATGTCGCGGACTGCGCCGCGATACGGCAATCAAATCGACGGCCTTCATAATATGACCAATGACCGGGTACTGCAACAGTTCTTGCTTGATAACAAAAGTTACCCGGTTAAATGCCAGTGTAATGCATGGTAAAATAAAGGTTTCCAGCAGACTCATATGATTGGCGATATAAACCAGCGCACCCCGGTGCCGGGCCACCTCCTCCAGGCCGGAAATCACCAATCGGCCGCCGATCGATTCAACATTGCGTATATTTTGCAGGGAAAAATCAGCCCAGCGGTCATCATCAATCCCCTTTGTTCGGGCCACCGTGCTGGCTGTAAGCAGGATTATCCCCAGCCGGGCATAATAGGACAGGGCTTTGAAGCCCGGAATATACTGGGCCGCCAGGTGTCGGCCAGCCAGCGTCTGATAGCCGAAATCAGATTGAAGCTGGTGCTGAAATTTATTTTTATTTTCTGGTGAATACATGATCTGGATAGTGACGCAGATACTGCTTGCCAATGACACGCAATTATACCCGAATCGCGATATCCGTCAATGTGAAAAGCGTTTGCAAAAATACTTAGGATAAAGCAACACGGCTTTGCAACCAGATTTTTTAAGGATGGTGGGCGCCGCCGGCCCTTTCAAATTGTGTTACCATTGCGATACTTTGAAAAAATCAGCGACGCATTGGTGCCCCCAAAGCCGAATGAATTTGACATGGCATGCTCAACCCGGATTTTGCGCAGTCTGCCGGGCACATAGTCCAGATCACACTCGTTGTCGGAATGTTCATGGTTGATGGTCGGTGGGATACAGTCATGCCGGATGCTCAGCGCGGTAAAGACGCTTTCGATTCCGCCGGCTCCGCCCAGCAGGTGGCCGGTCATGGATTTGGTGGAACTGACCGCCACCTTATATGCATGGGCTTTAAACAGTTTTTTGATTGCCCGGGTTTCATACAGATCGTTAAGCGGGGTAGCGGTTCCATGGGCATTGATGTAGTCAATCTCGTCAGGGCGCAACCCGGCGTCTTCCAAAGCGGCCTGCATGCAGCGCACTGCCCCGCTTCCATCCGGCGGAGGGGATGTCATGTGATAACCGTCACCGCTCATTCCGTAACCGGTAATTTCCGCATAAATGTGAGCCCCCCGCTGCCTTGCGTGCTCCAAATCTTCAATGATCAGGATGCCGCTGCCTTCGCCCACCACAAAACCATCCCGGTCCCGGTCAAAGGGCCGGGAGGCTTTTTCGGGTTCATTATTGCGTGTGGACAGGGCCTTCATGGCATTAAATCCGGCAATGCAGGTCGGGTTGACCACCGACTCCACCCCGCCCGTAATCATAGCATCCGCCAGCCCATCGCTGATAATCCGATAAGAATCACCCACCGCATGGGAGCCCGCCGCACAGGCCGTTGCAATGGATGCATTGGGCCCTTTGGCCCCGAACAGAATAGAAATCATCCCGGGTGCCATGTTGCCGATCATCATGGGAATAAAAAACGGGCTCACCCGCCGCGGCCCCTTGCGATCCAGGGTGATACAAGTGCTTTCAAGCATTGAAAGTCCACCCAGTCCGCATCCGGTGATCACCCCGACTCGCTGGGCATTGGAGGCCTTGATCTCCAGCCCGGAGTCTTCCAAGGCCATGCGTGTGGCGGCAATGGCAAAGGCAATAAAACGTTCAGTGCGTCGGGCTTCTTTTTTAGGCATAAAATCTTCGGCATGAAAGTCTTTAACTTCGGCGGCAATTTTGGTCTGAAACTCCGTTGTATCAAAACGCGTAATTTCACCTACGCCGGATTTTCCCGCACACAGGGCCTGCCAACTGTCCTCGACGCCGATGCCCAGCGGTGTTACAAGTCCGACACCCGTGATTACAACTCGCCTATTCAATGGATCCTCCTGCAAAATCGACAGCACCGTTTGCCGACCCGAAACCGCCTGGTGGCAAATCCGCATCCTTTGTTGGGTGCTAGCAAATGGTACAAGTAAAATATAATTTGATAACTAACTGAATTTTCTTATCATAATAGATTTTACTCATTTTTTCAAGTCTAATTCAAGTAGTTGATTCCAAAAGGATTGTCAAGCTCTTTTCCACCATTTGCACCTTGCCACTCCAGGTGCTGTTCCCGCTACTTCTATAAACCGAAATGAATCGTCATAACAATTTGTTTTTGTTTATATTTAAATTATTAGCCAGGCCGTCGCCACTCATGCGCGATAGGGCCTTCGGAGGCAGGGGCATGCCTGTCATAAAATTCGACGCTATGACTAATGACTTATGTGTATTGAATCTAAACGATTGCAGCCGCTTTCATGGCTCCCGGTCCGGTCGCCTGCGGGGTCATCCCAATGACAACCGCAATTGTACCAATGATTTGAAAAGGCTTGAACAGACAGACCTGGCAGGTACCATTTCTTGGCGGTATCACAGCCGGTCCAGCAATCTTTGATGGATATTGTCAAAACCGCCATTGGACATGATTAAAACAAGGTCGCCGGACCTCGTGCGGGTGGTCAGAAAATCGATTATGGCTCCGGTATCTTCGAAATAATGAGCATCCAGGCCGCGCTTGCGCAGATCGTCAACCAGTCTGCTGGAAGAAAACCGGTGGCCGGGTGGAATTTTTTTCAGCAGTGGGGGTTTGCGGATGCAGACAAGATCGGCCCCGTCAAAGCAGCGGACGTACTCGTTTTGAAACACATCACGCATGCTGGTATTGGTGCGGGGTTCAAAAACGGCGATCACGCGACCATTTGAATGCACCGTTTGAACCGCCCGCAGGGTTTCCCGTACGGCGGTGGGATGATGCGCAAAATCATCCATAACGGTAATGCCGCGCTTCTGCCCCCGGATTTCCTGGCGGCGCTTGATACCGTCAAAGGTTTCCAGGGCCCCGGCAATGACATCACGCGGAATTTTCAGATGGTCGGCAATCGCAATGTCAGCCAAGGCATTTAACAGGTTATGCTTCCCAAAAAGCCGGGTTTTAAAAAGACCGAAACGCCGGTCGTCTTTGAATATTTCAAAACGGGTCCACGGAGAATCGACAGTAATGGCGCCCAGTCGCCATGGGGAGTTGGATTCTGTCCCGTAACGCGCCACCCGGCAATGACAATCCCGCAACAATCCAGTGACATTTTCATCATCATCATAAGCCATCAGCAGGGAATTTTCGTGCAAACCGGATAAAAAAAGGCCAAACACCTGCTTGACATGGTCCAGGTCCCTGAAAATGTCCGCATGGTCAAATTCAACGCCGGTGACAACCGCCGCCTGGGGTCGGTAATGCAAAAACTTGGCGCCTTTATCAAAAAAAGCCGTATCGTACTCATCACCTTCTACCACAAAAAACGGACCGTTGCCGAGCCGGTAATTGCTGTCAAAGTTTTTCAGGATACCGCCGATCATAAAAGACGGGTCCAGCCCCGCCCGGTAAAGAATCCAGGCCAGGATAGACGAGGTTGTCGTCTTGCCGTGGGTGCCAGATACCAGCAAGGTTTTTTTGCCGTCGGCGACAAAGCGGTTCAGCGCCTGGGGCAGGGAACAAAAGGCCACCCCCAGATGCTGCATTTGTTTTACTTCCGGATTTTCCCGGGTCACGGCATTGCCGACAACCACCAGATCCGGTGCCCCTTCAAGGTGCTGGGCCCGAAATCCGTCCATCACTTCGATGCCTTTTTGCCGCAGAAAAACACTCATTGGCGGATAAATTTTCTGGTCTGAGCCGCTGACATCAAATCCAAGGTCCTTGAGCATGCAAGCCAGCGCGCCCATTGCAGTGCCGCACACGGCGATCAGGTGGATGGAGCGCACACCAGAGGGTATTTGGTTCTTATCCATATCGATCATGGTGGTCGCTTTCAGGTCCTGCCGGTTTGGATGAGCGCTTCCAGTTCGTCGATGATTGCCGGATCCAGCTGTTTGTCAAATTCCACATGGATGATGTATTCATTGAACGGTTCGTGGTTCACCGCCACAACC
>JAOZPY010000089.1:0-1789 GCA_029932495.1 Desulfobacterales bacterium | reverse complement strand
GCTTTTGCGGCTTCGATGATTTCACCGGATTTGACAATTTCTGTCAGCGCCATGGCGTCCACCTGGAAAATCCTGTCACGCAAGGCTTCGGCCCGGGAAACATTTTTTTCTTTGGCGTTTTTGACCACCAGCTCAAACAGCAACTGGACCGCGGCCTGGGTATTGTTCTGCTTAAGATACTGCTCGATCTGTTTTTCCTGTTCGGATATAGCGCTCACTGGGGCACCTCCTTCAACCAGTTAATCTTGCCAACTGCGCAAAAACCCTGCCGGCGGCATCTAGGGTGGCATCAATTTGCTCCCGGCCGTGTGCGGTGGAAACAAATAGCGCTTCAAACTGAGAAGGGGCGATATAAATCCCCTGCTGCCGCATTGCCTGGTAAAAGCTGGAAAATAAACCCAGGTCACAGGATTTGGCATCCTCGAAATTGGACACCTCCCGGTCTGTAAAAAACATCCCCAGCATGGAACCGACATGGTCGGTGCGGACTGCAACGCCGGCACGCTCGGCAACGGCGGCCAGGCCGGCAGCCAACCGACCGGTGGTCGCAGCCAGGGATTCATAGACACCGTCTTTTTTAAGCTGTTGCAGCGTGGCGATTCCGGCAGCCATGGCCAGAGGATTGCCCGAAAGGGTGCCGGCCTGGTAAACCGGTCCCTGCGGGGCGATCTGCTCCATAATATCTGCCCGTCCTCCATAGGCGCCCACGGGCAATCCGCCGCCGATGATCTTGCCGAAGCATGACAAATCCGGTTCGATACCGTAAAGCGACTGTGCTCCGCCATAGGCCACTCTAAATCCGGTCATGACTTCATCGAAAATCAAAAGGGTTCCATGTTGTTGCGTTAGCTCCCGGAGGTTTTCCAGGAATTCGGCCGCCGGCCGAACCACACCCATGTTGCCGGCCACCGGTTCCACGATGATGCAGGCGACGGTATCGCCCTTTGCATCCATCACCTTTCGGACAGCATCCGCGTCATTGAAAGTCAGCGAAAGGGTATTGCGGGCGACATCTTCAGGAACTCCAGGGCTGCCCGGAATCCCCAGGGTGGCCACACCGGAGCCGGCAGCCACCAGCAGGGTATCCGCATGCCCGTGGTAACAGCCGTCAAATTTTATAATCAAATCCCGGCCGGTGACCCCGCGGGCCAAACGGATGGCACTCATGGTGGCCTCAGTGCCGGAGTTGACCATGCGGACGACATCGACGGACGCAACCGCTTCGATGATCATTTCGGCCAACTGGATCTCAAGATCCGTGGGGGCTCCAAAACTTGTGCCCCTTTCCATCACTGCTGCAATGGCCTCCATGACTGCCGGATGCCGGTGTCCGAGGATCATGGGCCCCCAGGAGCCGATGTAGTCGATATACTCGTTGCCGTCCACGTCCTGGATGAAACAGCCACGGGCGCGATCGATAAACAGCGGATCGGCTCCCACCGACTGGCAGGCCCGCACCGGGCTGTTCACCCCGCCGGGAATGCTTTTCAAGGCACGCCGGTACAGTGACTGGGATTTTTCAATTTCGATCATCTCCAGATCCTTTCTTTGCAGGAAAACCGGTTGACATTTACAAATGAATGCAAAACTATCAAATAGTACGAATATGGTCAAGCCAAGTTGGCAGCTGGGATAAAGGCACATTAAGATTTTTTCCCGCAGGCATTATGGATCGATTAAAATCATTGAAACGACTGGCCAAACTGATCGATTACATCCTGGCCCGCAGGCCGGACGAATTCGGACTGGTCCCTGACGCACAAGGTTTTGTGAGGATTAAAGACCTGCT
>JAOZPY010000088.1 GCA_029932495.1 Desulfobacterales bacterium | reverse complement strand
TCGCGGATGCCCGCCATGACAACAATGGCAATGGTAAAGCCGACGCCGCCAAAAAATCCCAGGGTCAGAGCTCTTCCCAGGTCCCAGACCGCGGCGGGATTTTCCACCCCCACAATGTGACTCATGATGATCAGGCAGGCGAACAGGATGGCGCAGTTGGTGGTGATCAGCGGCAAAAAAACACCGAAAGATTTGTAGAGCGACGGATAAAATTTGCGCACATACATTTCCACCAATTGAACGGAAGAAGAAATGGCAAAAATATAAACGATGTAGTTCAAAATGGTCAGGTCAATGCCGGCGGCTTTTTCGGCGGGCATGAAAAATCCCGCCACCCAGCTGGAAACAGGAGCGCCGGGCATCAAAACAAACGTGGTGGCGGTCCAGCTTAAAAAAGCCGCGATGGTAATCACGAAAGTCACCGCACTGCCCATGCCCAGGGCCATGTCCACGCGGCGGGACACCCCGATAAAAGGGCAGATCCCGACAAAATAGTACAATACAAAGTTGTTGATTAGCGCGGCACCGACGGCAATCAGAAAAATATCGACAATATAATTCATGGTCGATTCTGTCCCTTAAAGTTTTTTCCGCGAACGAACGGCATCAATCCAGTTGACCAGGCCCAGCAAAAGGCCGAAAGTTAAAAAAGCGCCCGGCGGCAGCACCATGATGGTCCATGAGGGCCAGCTGGCCGGTAAAACACGGAAGCCGGCCAGCATACCGGTTCCCAAAATTTCACGCACCACGGCAATGCTGCACAGGGCCAGACCGAAACCGATGGACTGGCCGACGGCATCGGCCGCGGCGGTCAAGACAGACTGGCGTGAAGCACATACCTCACAGCGGCATATAATGATACAATTGACAATTATCAAGGGGATATAGGGTCCCAGGGCTTTGCTCATCTGGTACATGTAAGCGGCCAGAAAACGATCCACGATAGTAACAAAGGCGGCAATGGTCAGCGTGAAAACGACAATCCGCAAATGGGGTTTGAGTAGGTTGCGGATCAGGCTGATAATGACATTGGCACTGAAAAGCACAAACATCACGGCACCCGCCATGGTCAGGGCCGGTTTCAGGCCGTTGGTAACCGCCAGCGTGGAACAAAGCCCCAGCAGTTGCCGATAGACGGGGTTTTCAGGCAAAATGCCCTGGATGAAACGTTCAAACGGTGTTGGTTGATCAGCCATTTATTAACCGTGCCTTTCTGAAAACTCAATCTTTGCCGGTATGAGTCTTCCCCGTAAGTCTTCAATGGTGCGGTTCACAATACGGGTCACACTGCGCGAGGAAATAGTCGCCCCGGTGACCGCATCAATGGCATCGGGCCTTTTGGCGCCGCCTTTGACCACCACCAGCGGCCGGTCAGTCGACTTGGCCACAAACTGGCTCCGCCAGCGGGCGGTGCCTATATTATTTCCCAGTCCCGGGGTTTCTTTCTGTTCCAGGACAAAAATACCTGTAATGGTTTGAGCCCGGTCATCAAGCCCGATGAGCAACTCAATGACATCGGCATAACCCTGGCCCCGGGCTTTAATCACCCAACCCGCAGGGGTCCCGTCGCGGGTCACACGAAACAGTTTATAGTAAGCTTTACGGCCGTCTTTTTCGACTGCGATGGTCCCTGGTGTGATTTCAATTGGTACCTGGCGTTGCTTAAGTTTGCGGGCGGCATCAGCGCCAAATACGAGTTCCGGTATTTTTTCAAGGGTTTCGTTGACCTTGTTGGCTTCGATGACATGGCCAAGATTGACCTGGACTGCAGCCAGGGCGCTGCCGAAAACCAGCGCCAGCAGCAAAACCAGCCATGCCTGGGCTAAATTACTATTTTTAAATCCGCTGCGAAGCCGCATTCGCCGATCGGGTTGCTGTTGCTCCATTGATATATCAACTTAACTTTATTAATTACAAAATGAATAGAATACCTTAACTTTAGACATTATATACTATACACCCCCAAATGGCCGGGGAATCGTCCAGCGGTTGATCAGCGGCGTCAACGCATTCATCAATAAAACGGCAAACATGACACCTTCCGGATACCCACTGAACAGACGCAACAGCATTACCAGCGCGCCAATGCCGATGCCAAAAATCCATTTTCCCGCTGCTGTGACCGGACTGGTCACCGGATCGGTGGCGATAAAAAACGCCCCGAGCAGCAAGGCTCCTCCCAGAAGGTGATGCACGACCGTCCACTGGCTATGAAGATTCACCAGGTTGGCCACCGCACCGACAACGGTGACTGTGGCCAGGATACCGGCAGGAATCTGCCAAGCGGCGACCCGTCGCACACACAGGTAAATCCCGCCCAGCAGACAGGCCAGTGCACTGGTCTCGCCCAGCGATCCATTGGTGGTACCCCATAGCAGGGAGCTTAGCGGCACGGCAGTGCCGAATTGCTTGAACGCACTCAATGGCGTGGCCTGGGAAAGCATATCGATTCCGCTGGTGGCATCAATATAACCGGAAGCCGCCATGCTGCCGGCAAAAGCAATCATGACAAATGCCCGCCCCACCATGGCAGGGTTGAAAATATTCATCCCCAAGCCGCCAAAGACGATCTTTCCAATACCGACGGCCACCACCGCGCTGATGACGCCCACATACCAGGGGGCGGTTGCCGGCAGTGACAGTCCCAGGATAACCCCGGTGACAACGGCGGAAAGGTCCCCCAAAGACAGCGACCGGCGGCGCATGCGGGTAAAAACGACTTCAGCCGCCAGGCAGAAAAGCACGCAAATGATCAACTGCCTGAGCGCATACCAGCGAAAAAAATAAATTGCCGTTGCAACAACCGGGACAAGAGCGATAAGCACATCGCGCATCATAACCGGGACGGTCATCTCCATGCTGAACACATGGGGGGAGGGCGCAACGCTGACAACGGGATTTTTATTGCTGGTATCAGTCATTTTATTTCTTCATCTCAGCGGCAAGCAACGCCTTGCCCATCCGAATATGCTGCACGAGTTGCAGGCCGGCCGGGCACACGTATGCACAGGAGCCACACTCAAAGCAGGCCATAATGTTGTACTTGCGCGCCAGATTGAGGTCCCTGAAACGAGAGGCTACCGCCAGCTTGGTCGGTACCAGCTTCATCGGGCACGCATCCACGCAACGTCCGCAGCGGATGCAGGCCCGCTGATCCACCCGGCGGATTTCCTCGTGGGTTAGTATGGTAATTCCGCTGGTCCCTTTGGTAACCGGTGTCTGGAGATTGGTAAAGGGAAAGCCCATCATGGGACCGCCGGCAATCATGCGTGCGGCTGTTTTGCGCAATCCGCCGCAATAGCGGATTACCTCTCCCATGGTGATGCCAATGGGAACCAGAAGATTTTTGGGCTGCACAATCCCTCCGCCGGTAACGCTGATAACCCGGTGGGTCAGCGGGATTCCGCGCATGACACTTCTGGCCACAGCCGTGACCGTGGCCACATTGGTTATCGCCACCCCGACATCGGCGGGAAGTCCTCCCAGGGGCACCTCACGGTTGAGAACCGCCTTGATCAGATGCTTCTCGCTTCCCTGGGGATACTTTGTCCTGACAACGGCCAACTTCACACCGGCACCTGCAGCCCTGCGGCGCAGTGCATCGACAGCCTCCAGCTTGTTGCTCTCAATACCGATGTAAGTCTTATCGGCCCCCACAGCACGCGCCGCCAGCAGCGTTCCGGCCACAACGGCATCTGCGGCTTCCACCATGACGCGGTAATCGGTCGTCAAGTATGGTTCACATTCACACCCGTTGACAATGAGCGTATGAATCGGTTTCTTATCGCTGGGTGCAATCTTCACATGGGTGGGAAAAGCCGCACCGCCCAGTCCGACAATGCCGGCTGCATGAACCGCATCGGTAATTTTTGCAGGATCCAGGCACTGGTATGTTTTTTCCGGCCACGGTCCTGCAAACATCCGGTCCCACAGCTGCTGTCCGGAAAGCTGATCCCCTTCGCTGCGAATAACGATGGCCTGAAGGTGCCGACCGTTGGGCAGGGTCGTCACGGCCATCTTCTGGATCACGCCGTTTACCGGTGCATGCAACGAAGCGGAAATCAGTGTATCACCCTTGCCGATCATCTCCCCAAAAGTCACCTTTTGCCGTGGCTTCACCAGCGGGGTACAGGGCCCACCAACATGCTGCAACAGGGGCAGAATCACCTTGTCCGGCGGCGGCACAATTTCAATGGCGGCATCGGACGACAGCTCTTTTTGCTGGGGGGGATGAACCCCATGGGCAAAGGTGCCCGGACCGGGAAAGGATCCGCCGGGCGTACCGGAAGGCGATGATTTTTTCAAAAATTTCAACATCGGGAAAATGGCACCCGTTTTACGACGGTTCTGCACCCATGGTCACGAGCCGCCCGTCGATAATGAGAGTTTTATCAAGCCCAAAACTTTATTTGATAGAAAATATTCTTGTTGCTGTCAAGAAATAACATTCGGTTTAAACAAGTTAAGGCCGGCTGTCCGGAAAATCGGTTGCCAAACAAAATTTTGTGGTATATTGATATAAAAACACTCACTTGCTTTCGCTTCACGGGTGCAGTGCAGACCTTTCCCAAATGTTGAGATTTTGCTGATCGCTTACGGAAGGGAGGACTTATTGGCAGCCACCATTTACCGGAGAATCCTGCTGGCGATTGACGGCTCCGATCAGGCCCTGGAAGCTGTTCGTTATGCCGGTGCAGTTTTTCCCCCTGAAAGCACAGAACTTGTTCTTTTTAGCGTCGGCACCGGATTTCCTGAAGTTTATTGGGACCTAGGCAGAAACCCCCTTTACCAAACCCAGAGGCCCAAGGTCATGGGCTGGCTGGCGGACAACCAGCTTGCCATCGGAGAGTTCAAGGCCAAGGCCTATAAAATCCTGGAAGATGCCGGCTTTGCCGAAGAGACGGTCAAGCTAAAGACCCAGGTCAAAAAAACAAGTATTTTAAATGATATCATTCAGGAATCATACCAGGAATACAGTGCGCTTGTTGTCGGCCGTACCGGTGTCAGCAAATCAAAAGACCTGCTTGTGGGCAGCCTGGCCGGAAAAATAGTAAAAATCATCAAGCATATCCCCACGATTATCGTCGGCGGCAGCCCGGATTCCAGCCGGTTTCTGATTGCCCTGGATGAATCCATTGAAGCCATGCGGGGAGTCAACAGTTTCGGCGTACTGGCTGGCCCCAAAAATCCAGAGGTTACCCTTTGCCATGTAATCAAACTTCCACCCCGATTTCATCTACCTGGAAGTCGTCCGAAACCCCTTGAAAAAGACCCTCAATGGCTGGAATATAACAAAAACAAGTTCAAGCCTTACATGGATGAAGCCACCGAGCGCCTGATCGAAGCCGGAATTGATGCCGATCGCATTTCCCGTGATTTTCTGACCGTCAGGGGAAATTCCGTCCGCAAGGCACTTGAAACAGCCCGCAGGGACAACTACGGAACTATCGTGGCCGGTCGCCGGCAGGTTCTCGGCTTTGCCGAAGAGTACATCTGGGGACGTTTCAGCGAAAGAACAATCAAAATGGCCGAAAACAGGGCCGTCTGGACAATCAGCTGACTCCTTTAATGGCGCAGATAAAAAATAAACCCTCAGATCGAGCAGTACTTCTCATATTCTTCCCCCGGCAGGCTCTCAATGGGGCTCTCATGACAAATGCTGCCCTGATAAATGATATAAGCGCGGTCGCAGACAAATCTGGCAAAATTTAAATTCTGCTCCGCCAGCAGGACGGAAACCCCCCCTTTTTTAAGCTTGAGAAGAGTTTGAGCCAGTTGGTCCACGATCACCGGCGCCAACCCTTCGGAAGGCTCATCCAGAATGATCATCTCGGGATTGCCCATCAGGGTGCGGGCAATGGTCAGCATTTGCTGTTCACCGCCGCTCAGGGTTCCCCCGGCCTGATGCCGCCGTTCGCCCAGGTTTGGGAAAAGCTCGAACAGGCGCTCGGGGGTCCAGGCCTCAAATCCATGTCGGGGGGACTGTCGGCCGACTTCCAGATTTTCCAAAATGCTGAGGCTGGAAAAAATTCGACGATCCTCCGGAACATATCCCAGACCGAGGGCACAGGTTTTAAACGGCGGCAGCTTTTCAATAGACACATCTTTGTAAGTGATCCGGCCCCTGCGCGGGGGCAGGATTCCCATGATGCTTTTAAACGTCGTTGTTTTGCCCGCCCCGTTGCGCCCGAGCAGCACCACCATCTCGGCACGGTGGACCTTCAACTGCAAATCAAACAGGATCTGCGCCTTGCCATAATAGGTGTTGAGGGACTCTACCCGGAGCATTGATTGCTGGTTGTTGTCCGGCATCAAAAATAACGCCTCCGTATCCACTGTGCGCGAGATGATCGACTGTGAAAAATGTTACAGCCCGCTGGTCGCACCGGTGCCCAGGTATATTTCACGAACTTTTTCGTTCTCGCGCACCTGGGCCGGCTGTCCTTCTGCAACCAGCCGGCCTCGGTTTAAAACAATGATGCGGTCCGCATGGGTGAACACGACCTCCATGTCGTGTTCGGTAAACAGCACGCTGATGTTGCGGGTGTGCACGATGGCAGCGGTCAGCTCCATCAAAGCCTGCCGCTCCGCAGGCCCCATGCCGGCCGTCGGTTCATCCATCAGCAACAACCGGGGATGATTGGCTAAGGCGACGGCCAGCTCCACGCGTTTCAAATCTCCGTATGCCAGCACACCGCAGGGCCGATCACGCTGCGCTTCGATGCCCACCAGCCTGAGAAGTTCCATGGATTCATCGACATAAAGCTTACGCATTCTTTTTACCAGCGACCTTGTGCGTCGGTGATAGGACAAAAGCGCCACTTGAATGTTTTCCAGAACCGTCATGGAACCGAATGTGGAAGTAATCTGAAACGTGCGCCCCACTCCGAGGTTCCATACTTGGCGCGGTTTGTATCCGTTGATCCGCTGGCCCATGATCACAACTTGTCCGCTGTCCGGGCGCAACTGGCCGTTGATCAGGTTAAAACAGGTGGATTTGCCGGCCCCGTTGGGCCCGATCATGGCCAGCAGCCTGCCTTCGGCCAGCTCAAAGCTCAAATGGTCAACGGCCCGGATACCGCCGAAAGACTTGATCAGATCGTTGACCTGCAGGATTTTTGCCGTGGACATCAGATGGCATCCTTAAAATCGGATCGATCGTCAAAAAATCGACCGAAGCGGTTATGAATGGACCCGGCAATGCCTTGAGGGAAAACCACCACCAGCAATATAAAGATCGCGCCCAGAATCAGCTGCCAGAAGTCAATCCGCGATATTTTATCCAGCAACCAGGTAAACGCAGCCGAACCCACAATGGGACCGGACAGGGTTTCAACCCCGCCGAGCAGCACCATATATAAAAAATCAAAGGAACGCGGAATGGACATTTCATCGGGGAACACACTGCCCTTTGAAAAAACATAAATGCCGCCGGCAAGCCCCGCAAAGGCGCCGGCGACAATAAAGGCCAGCCACTGGTGCCGCCGCAGATTGATGCCGATGGAATCCACCCGCAACGCGGAGTCCCGGCAGGCACGCATGGTATAGCCGAATGGTGTAAAAATAAAATAGCGCAGCACCAGGATCCCACCGATGCACAGCACCAGGGTCAGGTAGTAAAAAATGACTTTGTCATCGGCCCACGCCGACGGCCAGATGCTTAAAATTCCATCGTCGCCGCCGGTAAACTCCCCCCACTGAAAAACAATCGACCAGCAGATCTGGGCAAAGGCCAATGTCAGCATAGCCAGGTAGACACCGGACAGTCGAACGCAAAACCAGCCGATAATCAATGCCAGCAACCCCACCAGCAGCGGAGCCAGCATAAGGGCCAGTTCCATGGGCGTCTGCACATAGTGCACCATCAACGCCGCCGCATAGGCACCGCCGCCAAAAAAAGCCGCATGGCCGAAGGACACCATCCCGCCGGGGCCCATCATGAAGTACAGGCTCATGGCGGCCAGTGAAAAAATTGCGATCTCACTGAACAGCACCAGTTGAAAGGAACCCACAAACAACGGCAGCAAGCCGATGGCAACCAGCAGCACCATTCCGAAAAGCCGCAGTCTTTTAGAAGCAGGCCGCAAAAGGGGCCCGGCAATTGCCGCTGCCCCCCGTTCGTGTGTTTCTGCCTTGCCCAGCAAGCCGTATGGGCGAATCACCAGCACCACCGCCATGACAAGAAACATCAGCACCAGCGTGCTCTGGGGAAACACCAGCACGCCGAAAGAGCTCAGCTCGCCGATAATAACGGCGGCCAGATAGGCCCCCGGAATGCTGCCCATACCGCCGACGACCACCACCACGAAAGCCGCAGCGATGACATTCAGATCCATTAAAAGATCCGCCCCGCCCTTTGGCAGCTGAACAGCGCCCCCCAGGCCGGCCAGAAAAGATCCCAGAAAAAATACGGTGGTAAACAAACGCGTCTGGTTCACCCCCAATGCGTCGGTCATTTCCCGATCCTCGGTGGCCGCACGCACCAGGATCCCCCAGCGGGTGCAGTTGAGCAAAAGCCACAAAACCGTGAGAATCAATGGAGCAATAATAATCAGGGCCAGGTCGTAGCTCGGCAGCAGGCTGCCCATGATATCGATGCTGCCCGAAAGTCCCGGTGCGAGGGGGCCGAGAAGGTCCTCTGCGCCGAACAGCCAGCGGGAAAGATCCTGGATGATCAGCAGAACCCCAAAAGTGGCAAAAAGAATGAAAAGCTCCGGAGCCTGGTACAAACGCCGCAGCAGCAGCACCTCGACGATGACGCCGATCAGCCCCACCCCCACGGCGGCCGCCAGAATGGCAGCCCAGAACGGCAGGACGCCTCTGGGCAGATAGGCAACCAGGGTATAGGCCAGGTAGGCGCCGAGCATGTAAAACGAGCCGTGGGCCAGATTGACGATGCGCGAAACCCCGAAAATCAGCGACAGCCCGCAGGCAACCAGAAACAGCCCGGAAGCATCTGACAGGCCGGTCAAAAACTGAACAATGTAAAAACCCAAAGGTAAAATATCCTCAAAAAATTATAAGGTGTCCAAGAAATAAACTGTAATACCCCCGGTAACTTCTCAATCAGGAGCGGTCGCCCCGTGCAATAGGCATTTTGGTTTCACTTTCTATGTCCATTTGGGGCGCCATCGATGTTAAATTGTAAGGTGTGAATTGACCGGCGCATGGTATATTCTTCCAACCGGTATGAAACCATATCTCAGCAGCGTGTCCCCTGTTTGGGACGAGGCCCGATCAAGTGCTAACTTCAATCAGG
>JAOZPY010000087.1 GCA_029932495.1 Desulfobacterales bacterium | reverse complement strand
TCACGCCGTCATGAAGCTTGATGCCGCTGATGGTGTTTTCGCTGGGCAGCATTTTTACCAGCAGATCTTCTTCACGGGTTCCCGGAAAACACTGGTAAAAAAAATAGTTTGTTTCAAGGATGCCGGAAAGTATCTCCGGCAGATAGGATTTGCCGGTTCCAATGGGGCCTGAAAGGATCGCGCCGGCCACCGGCAGGGTATGCAAGGCGGCCTTGACGGCGGCTGAAAACTTTGAGTCACAGATGTACCCGGCTGAATTGAGTTGTTTTTTCAGGTTCTGCATGGGACGTTCCTCTCAAAAATCGAAAAATCGATTTTTGGCTGCTCAGCAAAAGTAATCCACTCTCTAAACAAATTAACTACTTTTTGGCTGAAAAAAAAATAAACAGAAAATTATCTGAAAAAGCTTGACAAGAGGATATCTAATGTATCAGATATTATCTTGTTGCTATTTTTTACCCAATTTGATCTCTTGCTGCAACCTTTATTTTTGTCGTTAATACAACATCCAGTCGCCTGTCTTTGATTTGTGATAGGTGCATCATTTGCTAAAATTATGGGTGCTGGACTGGATCACATCATATCATAACTATCTGAAAAATTATCAGATAAATTTTTCTAAATTCCTGATTTCTTGGTTGATGGAGCAATTGGCACCTGATATATCAGATATCAATTTTGCTAAATTTTTTCATGTATCAATAAAATAAGGAGGCACACAATGAGCAAGTTAAAGATGACGCCAAGTGAAGCGCTGGTCGAAACCATGGTCGCCGAGGGCGTGAAAAATGTTTTTGGAATTGTGGGATCGGCTTACATGGATGCCCTGGATTTATTTCCGGATGCCGGTATTCGTTTCATTCCCGTCGCCCACGAGCAGGCGGCCACCCATGCCGCGGACGGACTGGCCCGTATCACCGGCAAACCCCAGGTCTGCATCGGCCAGAACGGTCCGGGCGCGGCCAATTTCGTCTCTGCCCTGGTGGCCGCCTACTGGGCGCATTCACCGGTGGTGGCGGTGGCGCCGGAAACCGGCTCCATGGGTCTCGGCACCGGCGGTTTCCAGGAACTGGACCAGATGGCGATGTTTGAAAAACAGACGGTTTACCAGGTCCGGGTGAATCGGCCCGAGCGGATGGCCGAATTGACCCGCCGCTGTTTTTACATGGCCAAGAATTTTAACGGCCCCACGCATCTGAACATCCCCCGGGATTTTTTCTACGGCCAATGCAATGATGAAATCTATGAAACACCGGTTATCAAACGCGGTGCGGGATCCCTGGAGGACCTGGAACAAGCCGCGCAACTGATCGTCAATGCCAAATACCCGGTCATTATTTCCGGCGGTGGTGTTTCCCAGGCCGACGCCCTGGCAGAGGTCAAGGCCCTGGCAGAGTATATCACCGCCCCGGTGGTCAACAGCTATCTGCACAACGACACGTTTCCGGCCAGCCACGAACTGGCCTGCGGGCCCATCGGCTACTGCGGTTCCAAGGCCGCCATGCGCACCCTCAATAAAGCCGATGTGGTTATCGCTCTGGGCACCCGGCTGGGACCGTTCGGTACCCTGCCCCAGTACGACATGGTTTACTGGCCCGAAGAAGCCAAGCTCATCCAGTGCGATGTGAATATCAGTGCCCTGGGCCTTTCCAAAAATGCGGACATTTACAGCTGCGGGAACGTCAAGGACTTTGCAGCCCTGCTGCTCAAACGTGTTGAGGAGCTTGCCCCCGGTCTGGAGAAAAACAGTGAGCGGCTGGCGGATGTGCAGCAGGAAAAAGACACCTGGGGAAGCGAACTGGATGAATGGAGTGCCAGTTCCCAGTCCAGCCCCATGCATCCCCGGCGTTTTCACAAGGAATGGACCCGGGCGCTGCCCAAGGGCACCATTGTGACCACCGACATCGGCAACAATTCCTCGATGATTAACGCCTACCTGAAGTTTGAGGGCATTCGCCAGCACATTTCCGCCCTGTCCTGGGGCAACTGCGGCTTCGCCTATGGCGCGGCCATGGGCTGCAAGATCGGAAATCCCGATGTGCCGGTCATCGCTTTTCAGGGGGATGGGGCATACGGCATCAGCGGCGTGGCGGAGGTAATGACCGCGGTGCGCGAAAATATTCCCGTGATTGCCATTGTCGCCACCAATTACGAGTGGGGGGCTGAAAAGAAAAATCAGATTGACTATTACGACAATCGCTTTGTGGGTGCCAACCTGCCGAACAATCCGCCCTATGAGAAACTGGCCGAAGACATGGGCGCTGTGGGTTTTCGGGTGGATCATCCCGACCAGGTGGGCGATGTCATGAAAGAGGCGATTGCTTCCGGCAGGCCGTGCGTGATCAATGCCATTTTGCAGGGCGGCGAAGAAGTGCTGGCCGAGCCGTTCAGAAGAGACGCGCTGCAGATGCCGGTGCGCTACCTGGACAAGTATGCACATCTGAACGCCAAATAATTTTCAGGATAACGTGTTGGGCATTTGTTCCGGGGGAACCGGCTACCCGGTTCTCCCGGAATCCACACCTTCCAGGAGAAAACGATGATTGACCTGAAAAGTATTGCCTCGAACAAAGAAGATCTGGACCGCTACGAGGTGGAAAACAATTTCCAGTCCTGGTCTTATCAGCCCGATCAGTCGCCGGCCCGGGTGGTGTCGGCAAAAGGGGTCCGTTTTACCACTGAAGACGGCCGGCAGCGGCTGGATTTCAGCTCATGTTTTGTCAGTCACAACATCGGCCATCAGGACCCCCGGGTGGTGGACGCCATCTGCGAACAAGCCCGGATGCTGACGTCCTTTGCGCCCAGCATGTCCACGAAACCCAGGGCCATGCTGGTTAAAATGCTGGCTGAAATTACGCCCGGAGATCTTTCCCGTTCTTTTATTTCCCTGGGCGGGACGGAAGCCAACGAGGCCGCTATCAAAATTTGTCACCAGTACACGGGCAAGCGCAAGATCATTACCCGTTACCGCACCTACCACGGCGGCACCGCCACCTCCATGAGCCTTTCTTCCGGCGATGCCCGCAGCTGGGCCCAGGTGATGGGTGGCACTGAAAAGATCCAGGTGCCCCAGCCCTATTGTTACCGCTGCATGTTCGGCCAGAGTTATCCCGCCTGCGAGCTTCAATGCGTGAAGTATGTCGATGATGTCATCGAGCTGGAAGGCGGCGGCGACAAGGTGGCCGGCATTATTTTTGAGCCGGTCACCGGTGCCAACGGCATCATCGTCCCCCCGGCGGAATATTTTCCAAGGCTCAAAGAAGTCTGTGACAAGCACGGCGTTCTCATGATTGCCGACGAGGTCATGACCGGTTTTGGAAGAACCGGCCGGTGGTTTGCAATGAACCACTGGGATGTGGTACCAGATATCATGACCATGGCCAAGGGAATGACTTGCGGGTATCTGCCCCTGGGGGCGACCATTGTCAGAAAACATATTGGTGACAAGTTCAAAGAACAGTTTTTCAGCCATGGGGCTACTTATGCCGGCCATGCCCTGGGGTGCGCCACCGCCGTCGCGCTGATTCCGATCTACCAGAGCGACAACCTGGTTGAAAACTCACAAAAGATGGGCGCCTACCTGCTGGAAAAAGCCCGGGAGCTTCAGGAAAAGCACCCCTGCGTGGGGGATGTCCGCGGCCTGGGGTTGTTTGTCGGGCTTGAGCTGGTCAAAAACCGCAAAACCAGGGAACCTATGGTGCCGGTGGGGGGCAAAATCAGACCCGGGATGAATCCCAAACTGGAGGTCGCCAAAAAACTGGGGGAACTGGGCATGATGGCCATGGCCGCAAATCCGGGCAACGTTATTGCCATGGCTCCGCCGTTGATTATCACCAAAGATGAAATCGACGAAGGCGTTGCCATCATGGACCAGGCTCTGGAGGTCGCCGACGTCTATGCAGAATAGTAAAAGCCATCGTTGCCCCGCGGTTTGACGGCGGGCCGATGGGCCTTTGATTCAGACCTGGAGTTTGTTGTCTCAGTTGGAAAGCGACAATGGCTCTGGATTCAACATCTTGAACGCTTTGCGAAATGCTGGCCCACATGCTATTTTTGACAGATAGAATAAATAGCGGACCACCGGATGTCGAACCTTTTCAAAAGCAGGTTTATGGCAAGCCTCACCGTGAAATACCAGACGGCAGGTTTTCAGCCAATACTTTTATCAGCCGCAATAAAATCATTGAACAAGTCAATATCATCACCAGGCTCTTGCCGGATGCAGCTGCCCAGCTGAAAAGCAAGGGCCTGCGCACCCTTTTCTATCGCCGGGGGATTCTCCCCAACAAACTATCCGCTTGTAACATGAAATACAGCAGTCAAGTTTCAGGTGCATTGAAAGAGCGCCGTGCAGTAAAAAATCCGGCTGCACGGCGTGGCAGTGATCCCATTGCGCCGCTATTGCTGCAGGCAAAGGGGGTGGTAAATACAAAACATCAGTGATATAAGGCAAAAGATTGCATTATGTTAGGCGTAATAATAATCAAAGCAACGGAGGTGTTTCATGAAAAGAAGAATTTCCTCGATCGGCATGGTTTGTGTGGTGACGGTTGTATTGATTTTTACTTTATCTTTAACCGCCCAGGCAGTGGAATGGAAAATGGCGCTGGGCGATGCCTCCGGCGGCACCCAATGGGAAGTGGGCACCCAGTTTGCCAAGTTGCTGGAAAAACACAGCAACGGCAAAATCACCGTGGCGCTGTTTCCAAACGGCCAGCTTGGTTCGGAGCAGGAGACCGTCCAGAACTGCCGGCTGGGAACCCTTGATCTTGCAGTGGTTGCCATCAACAATGTCACCCCGTTTTCGCCTAAAGTCGGTTTGCTGACCCTGCCTTACATGATTCTGAGCCTGGAAGATGCCGTCAAGCTGACCCAGGGCCCCATCGGACAGCAATTGACCGAAGATACCATCAAGGCCGCCGGTGTCCGTATTCTGGGATGGGCCTATTCGGGCTTTCGGGTGCTGACCAACTCCAAACGGCCGGTCAGAAGGGTTAAAGACCTCAAAGGGCTGGTCATCCGGGTTCCCAAAAACGCGATCATGATCGCAACGTACAAAGCATGGGGCATTAATCCCACCCCCATGGCCTGGGACGAGACGTTCACCGCACTGCAGCAAAAAGTCGTGGACGGCCAGGACAATCCTTACATCACCAATTACGTAATGAAGTTTTACGAAGTGCAGAAGTATGTCACCAACATCCGGTATCTCTTCTCGCTGGAGCCGCTGATTATCAGCGAGGGCCTGTTTCAAAGGCAAAGCCCGGAGACACAAAAAATCCTGCTTGCCGCCGGTAAGGAAGCCTCCGAGCACTGCCGGCAGTTCATTATCGCCAAGGAAGACGGTATTAAAAAAGAACTGGTCAAACTGGGCATGCAGATCGATGATCCGGCAGACAATGAAAAGGAATTTATCGAAAGGGCTACCAAAAAGGTATGGCCGAAATTCTATAAAAGCATCGGCGGCAAAGACAAGGTGGCAGAAACCCTCAAAATGTTAGGTCGCGAATTTCCGTTCTAAGCCGGAATTTCTGTCTTTCCATTAAAATGGTCCGTCCGGCAACATCAAATCTCCGGACGGACCACTCCGCTTCGCGCTGCACGCAAATCCGAAGCAGTCGTAAAAAATCATCCCATTGCCTCTTATAAGGTGTCAAGATGAACACGAAAGAGATTTTGAAGCGTTTTTTCGACAACATTGAAAGCTATATCTGCCAGGTGCTGCTCGCCTTTTTCATTACCCTTCTTTTTATCCAGATTATCTTTCGCGAAGTTTTTAACTACACGCTTTCATGGGGCGAAGAACTGGCGCGTTTTTCATTCGTCTGGTTTGTCTATTTTGGCGCGGTCGTGGCTGCCAGGATGGCAGCCCATAACCGCGTAACGTTTCAGTTCAAAAAATTCCCCCCCAAAGTGCAAAATTATATCGAAGCGTTCGCCGACCTGATCTGGCTCTTCTTTAATGTCGTGATGATTTACAAGAGCATTTTTCTCATTAAATCGATGATGAAATTCACTTATATGTCACCGACTTTGGGTTGGTCCATGGCCTATGTTTATCTGATTTTTCCGATCGCTTTCGCCCTCATGTCCGTTCGTGTCATTCAGGTAAATTATTTAAAACTGGTCAAGGGTGTGGATATTCGTGATCCGGATAAAATCGACATGGAAGAAGAGTATCAAAAGATTTCCGGCCCAAAAAGTTCATAGGAGAACAGGCAAAACCATCTCATGAGGAAGAAGTCATGGAAGTCGTAGGTATATTATTCGGGTCTTTTGGACTGTTACTGTTGATTGGCGCCCCGATCACCATCGCCCTGGGCATGTCTTCGATGATATCACTGGTTGTCCTGGGAAATGATCTGGTTTACCTGGTCCAGGTGGCATACAGCTCGGTGGACTCTTTTCCGATCATGGCGCTGCCCGCCTTTATTCTTGCCGGCGCCTTGATGGAGTATGCGGGCATCTCCCGGCGTCTGGTCAATTTGGCCGAGGCCCTGGCCGGCCCGGCAACCGGCGGGTTGGCCGCCGCCACGGTTCTGGCCTGCCTGTTTTTCGGCGCGATTTCAGGCTCCGGCCCGGCAACGACTGCGGCCGTGGGCATGCTGATGATTCCGGCCATGATCAACCGGGGCTATGACAAGGGCTTTGCATCGGCGATCACGGCGTCCTCGGGCGGACTGGGCGTGGTCATTCCTCCCAGCATCCCCATGGTGATCTATGGCGTTTCAGGCAATCAATCCATTTCAAAGCTGTTTATCGCCGGTTTTATTCCCGGGCTGATTATTGCGGCTGGCTTGATGTCGGTCAATTATTATCTTTGCCGCAAAAAAGGATATAAGGGCAGCACGTTTGGCTGGTCGCTGGCCAAAATTGGAAAAGCACTCAAAGAGGGGATTTGGTCCATCATGGCGCCCGTGGTGATTTTGGGGGGAATTTACACCGGGTTTTTTACACCCACAGAGGCAGCGGTGGTGGCAATTTTTTACACGCTGTTTGTCGGTGTTTTCATCCACAGGGAACTGAAACTGGGCGGTGGCTCCAAATCCCTTGAGGCTTGCACCTGGCTTACCGGGCGGGTCCTTTTGATCATGTTCACGGCCCGTACCTTCGGCCGGCTTCTGGTGCAGTACAGGATTCCTGAAATTGTTGCCAACGGTCTGCTGGCGATGACCAATAACGTTTATATTATCTGGGTGCTGGTTATCGCCTTTCTGATTTTCGTGGGCATGTTTATGGAGACTTTGGCCACCATTATGATTCTGACGCCCGTGCTGCTTCCGGTGATGGCCAAACTGGGGGTGGATCCGATTCATTTCGGCATTGTGTTTGTGTGCTGCTGTGAAATCGGATTTGAAACCCCGCCGTTGGGTGAAAATCTGTTCATCGCTTCGGGCATTGGAGATACCAGCATCGAAGAAATTTCACTGAAAGCGATACCCTTTTCCCTGGTGGAAATATCGGCGGTTTTTCTTATCGCTTTTGTGCCGACCCTTTCGCTGTGGCTGCCCAAGTTGATGGGATATTAAGTCTGTTCCGGTCGCATCCAGACTGGTTGGGGGGTGTGATATGGTCGGATATTCTTGAAGGGGCCTGCACCGCGGGCTCACAGTAGGGGAAAATGCCATGGAACCTCGGATACAAAAAATCTTATATGCCACGGATTTGTCAACAAATGCGGCATACGCCTTTCATTATGCCGTTTTGCTGGCGGAAAAATTGGATGCCAAAATTATTATCTTGCATGTCGTCGAAAAAATGTCACCTGATGCCCAAATCACCCTCATGGCCTATCTCGATAGAAGCGATCGGGAAAAGATGCTCAAAGAAGGGTTGGACCATGTGATCGAACGCATTGAAAAGCGGCTCAAGATATTTTGTGAAAAGCAGTTTCAGGATGACCGACGCATCAAAGAGACGATTGCATCCGTCAAGGTCTGCGAAGGCTATCCGGCCGAAGAAATCTTGAAAGCGAGCGAATCGTTTCAATGCGACGCTATTGTTATGGGGGCCCACGAAAAGGGCGTCACCCATACGTTTTTAGGCAGTGTCGCCAAAAGTGTTCTGCGGCGCTCCAGGCGCCCGACCTTTATTATCCCTTTGCCCAGGGGTGAAATCGACGTGTCGCTGCATGTTTGATACCTTCGCCAATGCAGGTGGGATGCCGCTCACGCAAATGGGGGTCTTGCCCCTCGCATATCTGGGGATTGCCATTTTATCGGCCGGCGTTATTCGTGGTTACAGCGGCTTTGGTTTTTCGATGATTGCCGTGATGAGCGTTACCCTGTTGCTGCCGCCGTCCGAAGTTGTACCGATCATATTGATGCTCGAGGTTGTCGCCAGCCTGTGGCTTCTGCCGCGGGTATGGCGCCAGATCGACTGGAAATCTCTGGTCTGGCTGTCAGCCGGTGTGCTTATCGGTACGCCGGCCGGGGTTTACCTGCTGGCCAATATCCCGCCGAGGCCCATGCGGGCCGCCATCGCCGTGGTGGTCATGGTGCTGGTGGTTTTGCTGTGGCGCGGATTTGCCCTGAAACAGATGCCCGGCCGGGGCAAAACGGTTGCCGTTGGCGCGTTGTCGGGCGTTTTAAATGGATCGGCGACCATCGGTGGACCACCGGTCATCTTATTTTATTTTTCCAGTCCCGCCGGTGTTGCTGTTTCACGTGCTTCGCTGATTGCCTTTTTCTTTGGAACCGATATTGTGGCCTTTCTGATGTGCCTGCAGCAGGGGTTGGTCACCACCAAAACTGCAACCATGGGGGCGTCATTTCTGGTTCCCATGATTTTAGGCCTGAGCCTGGGCAGTCGTTTCTTCCGCCAGAGCAAGGCCGAAGCCTTTCGCCGTAAGGTCCTTATTTTGCTGATGCTGCTGGCTTTGGCTGCCCTGGTTCGAGCGCTCTGGGGATAATGTGGCCACACCTGATTATTATTGGAAACCGGCTTTTTCAGTTAATAAGGTTTGAAGAGCGAAAAAGTCAGACTTTTAACGAGTTCATCTATATTGAGGGGACCATTTTCATGACAGCAAAGACGATTATTTTTCCGGCCAAAAAAATTATCACCATGGTCCCGGAGCAGCCGGTTGCCGGGGCCGTGGCGGTCAAAGACGGGCGGATTCTGGCCGTGGGGCCACTGGATGACGTTGTTTTCTGGATCAAAAATTCGGCTTTCAGCGCTTACGAAGTGGACCCCATGTTTGAAGACAAGGTTCTGATGCCCGGGCTGGTGGACGCCCATACCCACGTGGAGCTGCAGGCGCTGATTTACAGCGGCCATTT
>JAOZPY010000086.1 GCA_029932495.1 Desulfobacterales bacterium | reverse complement strand
TATCTAATAAATTTTCAGCACCGGCCCCGTGCCGGATCATGGATCGATCTTCTTTTCGGTAATTTTGAGAATAATATATGCAACCCCCACAATGATAACGAAAATCAACAAGACCTTGAATTCCATCTCAGCTCCTTAATTTTTTTCTCTGTCGAGACTGCATCCCACAACAGCCCAAAAAAAAACGGACCACTCTGTTTCCAAGAGCAACCCGGCTTCCTGTGCAATCCATAGGCAACCCGGCTGTCTGCTTGAGACCCGTGGCTTTCCGTCTCCTTCTCGCGAAGGATTTGGCTTTATCGTGGTAAAATTTAGCTATTTTTATAAATTTCAGCCCTTACAACAGCAAACCGCATGCCAAAAACACAAATCTCATTAAACCCTTTTCATATCAAGTGGTTATATAAATACATCATATTATGATCATCAACACAATGGGAAGCTCTGAGGGATTTGACACAAAATATTGGGCGGAATCACACAAGTACAGGGAGCGCTCGTGCTGATCGTTCATAAAAGTTTCTCGAGTTCATTGGTTTCCCACATTATCTCGACAGGCTATCTTCCTTTCAAACATAATCTTGCCAAGAATTTGGCAATCCTCTGTTCAGTGGTTATTGTTTGGGTGAATAGCGTGCAGATTCGCCGCACTGACCTGTGGCAGAAAAATTATTGCTTCCCAAAATTTCATGGTTCAATGACAGGAAAGGTGAAAACAATGAATAAAATCATCGCTCTTTTACTGGCGGGAATGCTCTTTTTGGTGGGATGCACACACTGGCAAAACCTGTCTGAAAAAGAAAAGCAGACTTACCGCGAATCCAATCGCCGTTATAATGCAGGCCAAAGGCCACGCTGACACTGGATCGCACACCGGTGGAAAAACGGTTTCCAGTTATTGCGTGCCCGCGTACTTGCGGATGGTTCCGTCGACAGCCACGGCATAGACAGCCCCATCACGGCCGACAGCCGGAGAGGCCAGCGCATTTCCACAAAAATTGGTATCGTGGCCACGGGTCTTGAAATCATGGGTGAGGGTCATCATTTCCGTACCGGCAACATAAATACGGTTGGATGTCACCGCCGGGGAGGAACAGGTAGGTCCCTTCAGCAGCAGTATGCGCGGTGTGTTGCCGTCATATACGAGGGTGCCGTCGACGGCGCTGATCGCTTGAATGTGATCAACGGAAACCACAAAAATCAGCTTTTCAGGGGCGCCGGCGGGCGTGGCAAAAACCGGCTGCCCGGCGTTATACTGCCACATTTTTACTCCGGTCAGCACATCGTAGGCCAGCACTTTTCCATCGCCCTGCCCGAACACCATCAATTCACCGGAAAAAACCGCGGGAGAAGAATGTTTTTTTACCCCGTGCGCGACACGCCACAGCACGGACAATTGCTTGCCGTTCCATTCAAACACCCCTATGCCGCACAGGTTGTCGACAACGGCGACCAGGACTTTTCCTGCGATGGTGACCACAGCCGTGGTGGGATCGATAAAACTGTCCGGCAGGCTCCTGCCATCCGAGTCTAGCGTGACAGGCAACGCACTCAAAGCATCCCAGGTCTTTGCATAGCTTTCTACATAATTCCGCCCAGCACCCGGACCGCCGTAATCGCATGGCGCCAGACTCCGACGGTCGAGCAATCGGACCCGGGCGCCGTCATCTCCAATTGCAAAAAGCTCACCATGGATATTGCCACCGGTTCCCATGGTCAGGCACACAAACACGATGGTGCCGCTTTGCAGTACGACCGCCTTGGGAGATCCGGTCGTAAATCCATGGTCAGGAAAAAGATACGCCCATTGCAATTTGCCGAATTCATTGACCTTAAAAAGGGTGCTCTGCCAGCTGCCGTCACCGTCTGTGCCCGTAACAATCACGTAGATATCCCCTTTGTCTGAAACCGAAGGAGATGAAACAACGGCCGTTTTTAAATCAGCCGATCCCAGCCTGCGCTGCCATTTTTGGCTTCCATCCTCCGTGCGGATGGCCACCAGCTTGGCGTCGGTGGTACCGAGATAAAGCACTTCCCGGTTCTGAAAATCCAGGCCGATTACCGGCGAAGCGCTGGAAATTTTATACGGCTCTGAAACCCAGCTTGAAGACAAGGCAAAACCGCTGCCAACTGCCTGATATCCCCGGCTGGCAATATCACCGTGAAAGTTCCCCCAGCCGGAGGGCCGGCCGCCGGCACAGCCGATCAAAGCGGCCGAGGCGATTGTTAACATCGCATAGCGCAATATAAGCTTCATATGGCGATCCCCGGAAGGTCTGTCCAAATTCCATCATCCTGACAGACCTGGAAAAAAATCGAAAACTATTCGCTTGATTTCAATATATTCCAGGTTTGATAAATTAATCAAGTGCAGATTTTTTGGACACGGACCTTACCACCAGCGATAGCGCCATTTCCCATCGTGCAGAAGGTACAGGATTTCAACGGAAAACAGCAAAGCCATGGCGGAGTAAAAAACCCACATCAGGATCAAAACCACTGATGACAGGGATCCGTAAAGCAGGTCGATTTCGGAAATATGCCGGACGTAAAAGCCGAAAAACTGACGGGCAGCAATCCACAGCAGACAGAAAGCAAGCCCTGATAGCAACTGATAGCGCCATTTAATTTTTACATTTAAAAACAGCTTGACGGTCGTCAGGTAAAACATCATCAAGACCGCCAGCGACAGGCCATTGAGCGGGCCGGAACTGGTGCAGGCGACCACCAGATCGTATAGCTTCTCCAAATATGGTGTTTTGTTGACAATGGTCAGAAACTGGGAGGCCGATGTGGACAGGATAATCCAGGTAAAGTTGGAAATAAAAAACAGCAGCACGGCAAAAATGCTCATGCTGACATAGATGGCTTGGCCAAAAAGCAGGTGGCGGATCGGTAGTTGAAAAATTCTACGGTAGGAAGTCTCCAGGGTTTTAAAGATCAGCCCGCTGATCACCGGCAGCATGATAAAATTAATGGCCTTAAATGACGCGTAAGCTTGCGCATTGATCACATGGACTTTTATCCACTGCCGGGAAACAAAGGGGATGACCTGGATTATCTCATCGGCCAGCATTTCTGTAATCTGACCTGTCCAGTTCGCCTGGGCAAAAAGCAGGCGCTGGATCATGTCAAACACCAGAATGCTCAGGGTCGCAAAGGGAATAATCGACATCAGGAATACAAAAGAGATGGACAGTGACAGGGTAAAGCAGTCATCCTGCACAAACTTTCTTGCAGCGACCGTAAGAAGCTTGTAGCCTGAAAAATTTGAGCGCCTGGTCAGGATCTGATTCAACATGCCACTGCGCATTCCTGTCGGTTTCCTTCCGTCTGCGACCCCTACCGGCAACCGTTGGTCAAATCGCGTCTGCGAACTCGGCTTCCAGGTCCTCGCGTACGTCGTTGTCCAGGGATTTTATGTTCGGAAAAAGTTCCGTTAATATTTTTTTGGCTTTTTCAAGGTTGGTGATGGCCTGAGAAACCTTCTGCCCCTCTCTTTTGGTCAGATCCAACTGTTTTATAATTTCATCAATGTCATCACAAATAAAATCAAATTCACTGATTACCCGGTAAAAATCTTCTGCCTGCATATGTTTTTCTCCTTTGCTTTGAAATAATTCACCCCCGAATATTTCAAAATCAATAATAATAACAGAAAACTGCACGAAACGGTGATTGCCGTTCCATCATGAAGCCTATCGGCACAATGCGGGCAGGACTTGAGTGGTTTTTCACCGCTGCACACAGACCGCCAGGGCACTGGGATCGGACAAAAACCGCGGTAGCCTTATGGAAACAGTTCGGGTAGAGTACCGGATTCGGGGATTTGTTTGATTTCAAACGGTTTTTATGCTTAAGTGGCGCCGTGATCCAGGTACAAAACCACCCGCGCGGGAAAACAGCGATGAATGCCGACCCTGCCGAATTGGCCGCACAACTGGCTGATGTTACCGATGGAGAGGTGCAGGCGAACAAGCCCCTTGCCCCTTTCACCTCTTATAAAATCGGCGGCCCCACCGCCCTGTGGGCGGCTCCGGCCACCGAAGCCGGTATCGGCCGTGTGCTTGCGTTCATCCATGAAAAACAGTTGCCCCTGTTTGTTCTCGGGCACGGTTCGAACGTGCTGCTCTCTGATGCCGGCTGGCCGGGGGTCACCCTCTATGTGGGGGAAAACCTCAACGGCTGGCAATTTGATCATCAACAGGCACAGGTGCTGGCCGGCTCCCGCCTGGCGGATTTTATTCGCGCGGCGGTTACAAAAGGGCTGGGCGGAATGGAGCAGCTGGTTGGAATTCCGGGCAGCATCGGGGGTGCTCTGCGTATGAACGCCGGAGCCTTCGGGCGGGAAATCGAAGCGGTGACAATGGCCGTCAGCGGTTTTTCCCTTGACGGTTCGCCGTTTCAGGCCGAACGCCAGCAGATCGATTTCGGCTACCGGCAGGCCCCGCAGCTGGAAAAAATGGTCATCACCTCCGGACGCTTCCAGCTCAAGACCGCCGACAGCCGCATCCTGCAGCTGCGTATGCAGGACATTCTCGCTATCCGCGGCCGGAAACAGCCCCTGGAATATCCCTCCTGCGGTAGCGTGTTCAAACGTCCGCCCGGCTATTACGCGGGATCGTTGATCGAACAAGCCGACCTTAAAGGTGTGCACATCGGAGGCGCCATGGTCAGCCCCAAGCACGCCGGCTTTATTTTAAACACAAACAATGCCACCGCGGCCGACGTTTACGCCCTGATACGGCTCATCGAAAGGCGGGTTTATGAACGCTTTGGCGTCCGGCTCGAACGGGAGGTCAAACTGATCGGAAACTTTGTTGAATACACAACCTGACTTACAAGCTGACACGGCAGCAACCGCCCGGAAAGATGAATTTCAAACCGGCAAAATCATGGCGCTGTCCATCGCCCATTTTGTACACGATGTCTACTCCAGTTTTCTGGCCCCGCTTTTGCCGCTGCTAATTGAAAAGCTGTCACTGTCACTGACCCAGGCTGGTTTTATGTCAACCGTCATGCAGCTGCCGGCCCTTTTAAATCCTTATATCGGCGTGATGGCGGACCGAATCAGCATCCGGATTTTTGTCATCCTGGCCCCGGCCCTGACAGCCGTACCCATGAGTCTTCTCGGCGTGGCACCCTCCTATGGCATGCTGTTGATCCTGCTGTTTATCACCGGCATCAGCGTGGCCTTGTTTCATGTACCATCGCCGGTGATGGTGGCACAGCTGGCACCCGCCCACAAGGGGCGCGGCATGAGTTTTTATATGACCGGCGGAGAGCTTGCCCGCACGGTTGGTCCTCTGGTGGCCGTAGCCGGGGTGTCTGTTTTCGGTCTGCAACATTTTTATCCGCTGATGGTCTTTGGCATCGCTTCCACTTTCTGGCTGTACTTCAAGCTGCGTGATGTCCAACTCAATCATGTCCGCGCAAGCCATCGACTGTCTCCCCTTCAAACCTGGCGCAGGTTGCGCTATATTCTATTGCCATTAACGGCCATCCTGATCACCCGCGGCTTCATGCATGCGTCTTTGACAGCCTTTTTGCCGACCTTTATCAAGCAGCAAACCGGTAACCTGTGGTTGGCCGGCATTGCACTGACCGTGTTTGAAACCGCCGGGGTCGCAGGCGTGCTGACCTGTGGCCCCATCAGTGATCGGATCGGGCGGCGTCAGACCCTGCTGGTTTCCTTGATAGGGGCTCCAATCGGGCTGCTGGTGTTTGCGTCCTCCGGAAGCTGGCTGCGCGTGGCCGCCTTGATGGCAACCGGTTTTACCCTGTTGTCCACCACACCGGTTATGCTGGCCATGGTTCAGGAACATGCCACCCGCAGCCCGGCGGCCGCCAACGGCCTGTTCATGATGATCTCTTTTATCGCTCGATCGGCGGTGGTGGTAGCGGTTGGCTTCATCGCCGATCATATCGGACTGCAGGCCACTTACCTGCTCAGCGCCCTTATGGGGGCCATTGGAATCCCATTTATCTTAATGCTGCCTAAAAAGTGAGGGTCCGCACCCACTGGAGGTTGCATGAAATTGTTTGATATTCTGGCCATCCTGATTACCCTCTCGGCGGGTTTCAGTTACCTGAACTTTCGCTTCATCCGCCTGCCCAATACCATCGGCCTGATGCTCATTGCCCTGATGCTATCACTGGGGTTGGCAGTGGCTGGACATTTTGGTTTTAACCTGGCAGCAGATGGGCGACGACTTCTGGCCGCCATTGACTTTAACGAAACGCTGCTGCACGGCATGCTTTCCTTTCTGCTGTTTGCCGGCGCCCTGCATGTCAACCTTGGGAACCTGGCCAGACAGAAATGGATCATCAGCCTGCTGGCAACCTTTGGTGTACTGGGGTCCACGGTTATCATGGGAGTTAGCAGCCGTTGGCTGCTGGGGATACTGGGCATCGACCTGCCTTTAATTTACGGCCTGCTCTTCGGGGCCCTGATTTCTCCCACCGACCCCATTGCGGTGCTGGGCATCCTGAAAAAGGCCGGCGTGCCCGAAAGCCTTGAAACCAAGATCACAGGCGAATCCCTGTTTAACGACGGCGTGGCGGTGGTCATATTTCTGCTGTTGCTGGAATCGGCCACCGGAACCGGGAACATCACAGCGACAACAGTGCTGGCACTGTTTATAAAAGAAGTGCTGGGCGGTGTGCTCTTCGGCCTTCTGATCGGGGCCGTCGCCTACTGGATGCTGAAAAGCATCGACAACTACCAGGTGGAAATTCTGATCACCCTGGCGCTGGTGACCGGGGGCTTCGCCCTGGCCGAGCACTTGCACATCTCCGGCCCCATCGCCATTGTGGTGGCCGGTCTGCTGATCGGCAACCATGGAAGGCTGCTGGCCATGTCCGATGAAGTACGCGAACACCTAGACACTTTCTGGGAACTGATCGATGAGGTGTTAAACGCCGTGCTGTTTGTACTCATCGGCCTGGAGGTGCTGGTGCTGACCCTTACCCGCCAGCATCTCATTGCCGGTTTGCTGCTGATCCCGATTTTGCTCATGGCCCGCTTTGTCAGTGTCGGCATCCCGGTGGGGGCCATGCGGATGTTTCGCAGCTTCAGCCCCCATGTGCTTAAAATTCTTACCTGGGGAGGACTGCGTGGCGGGATATCGGTGGCAATGGCCCTATCGCTGCCGCCCGGGCCACATCGGCAAGTCATTCTGGCCACCACTTATGTGATTGTGGTCTTTTCCATCATCGTGCAGGGATTGACCATCGGCCGGCTGGTACGCTTCAGCCGGCAGCGCTGACCGGCAAGCAGGTGGTTGCGTTCTTGCAGATGATTTGGTAAATTGATGCAAAGCAGGCTGCGGGCAGTACACCTGCAGCCTGGTTCAAATTAGGAGCTTGGCACCATCCGCTTAATAAAAATTAATATCGAACATGCAACGCTGAATTTTAAATGAAAAAAATCGGGGCGCTGAACACGAAGTGAGTTTTAGCATCCTGCTGGAATATTGGAAAAATGGGATTACGAGATTTTTTTTCAGCCAGAGATCCTGAAGATTACGAACAAAAAGCAGACGCTTTTTCCGAAGCCGGAAAATGGGGCAAAGCCAAAGTTGAATATGAGCGGGCGCTGGGGCGCCTGGAAAAAACTTCCCCCTGGGATGACGGCTACCGGCACAGCCTGCGGGAAAAAATACAGCGCTGCCGGGAAGCCCTGGCGCAAGAGCATCGCCAAACAGCCGCAGACCTGATAGAGGCCGGCCATACCGAGGACGCCGAGCGCTACCTCGCGCTGGCCCTGGAACTAACCGAAGATGACCGTTTGCTCGAGGTCCTTGAAAAAATGCGCCAGGCCCTGGCGCCAATCGAATCAGAAATGATTCAAATGAACCCGACGGAGCCGGCCGGGCTGCAAAGCACCCCGGTTGAACAACCGATGATCAAGGATCAGGACGATGACCATTTCAGAGCCCTGCTTGGCACCCTGCCCGATGAGATTGAAGCGGCCTATCGCAGCTACGGACAATCATTTAAAAGCGGCTACCTGGCTCTGAACCGGGGCGAGTTTGAAAAGGCGGAGAAGTATTTGTCCCGGGCCATGGAAGAAAACGCGGATCCGCGCAGCTATATCCCCCTTGAGCTGGCCAGCGCTTGTTTGAACATGGGCCACTATGAACGGGCACGCGGTCTGCTGGAGGCATTCCTTATCAACCATCCGGATGCACTGCCGGCCTACCAACTTTTATGTGAAATTTTTTGGGAAACCAATGAATTCGAACTGGCCGAGAGGCTTCTTTCCTCACTGCCGGCCGAACTGTCACAATCCGTGGCCGCTTGGCTGTTACGTGGAAAAACCTTTTTCCGGGCAAAAAATTATGCCGCCGCAAAATCTTTGTACCGCGAATTTCTGAAAACCTATGGTTGGGACGAGGCCATTGCCCGCCAGCTGGCCAAAACCCATGAAGCCTTGCACGAAATGGCCAACGCCCGCAATCTCTATCTGCAAATCATGCAGCAGTGTGGTAGCTGCGGTGTGCAAATCGACCCGGCGATCAAGCAAAAATTCGCTGATCTCAGTTTTGCTTCCGGATTGAATACCATGGAGATCCTGGAGTTGTACCTGTCCCTGACCCAGGAAATTCCTGAAAATGCGGGCGCCTACTATGAAAAAATCTCGCGCATTTATGAATCCCGGGAAAATCATGAGCAGGCGCGCCGATTTGGGCTGTTGGCCGAAAAATTCGGAGATAAAAAAAAGCAGGAAAGGAAAACTTTGGATGCTTGAAATTGTAAAACAAATTTTGGGCAAGCACAGCATTCGTAAAAATAAAAAAGCTCCCCATCACCGGACGCAAGACGTGCTGGTTGCCGTCTGTGCGCTTTTCGTGGAGATGGCCTGCATCGACGAAAAGTTTACCCAAGAGGAAATTCAGACCATTGTCAGCATTTTAAAGAAAAAATACGGCCTGTCCGCCGAGCACGCCGATGCCCTGATTGCAGAAGCTGACAGGGAGTTGAAAGAAAGCGTCGATCTGTGGCAGTTTGCCAGGCTGATTAATGAAAATTATTCAACTGAGGAAAAAATTGAGATCATCGAAATCTTGTGGCAAATGGTCTATGTTGACGGGAAAATGGATGCCTACGAGCACTACCTGATGGCTAAACTCAAAAACCTGCTGCGCCTATCACATGACCAGCTGATCGCCGCCAAACTGAAAGTGCTGCATGGCGGCTGAAACCAACGCACGTCAGGCCGTTATGCGTTGGGCTTACCTCTTTACGCCTCCCCCAAAAAAGCTCAAGTTTTCTTTTTTTCTGCCGATAACATTGGCGAGGAAATAAA
>JAOZPY010000085.1 GCA_029932495.1 Desulfobacterales bacterium | reverse complement strand
TATAAGCATACTTCGAAGCCTTGACAACGCAGGATCTGAAGTCCTCCGGCTTTCCTGAAAGGTAAACAACATGGCAAAAAAGGCCCGATCATTTGAATTCACATCGGGTGCTATCCACAGCACGCTGTTTACGCTTGAATATCGTTTGTAATGAGCGATCATTAGATAGTGTTTGCCATGTTGTTTATGCAACGTTGAGGTAATCTTTTTCGATCAAGAGCGCTGCACTCCCCGGAACATACCGTATGAGCGAAATTTTTTTTATCCGCCATGGCCAGGCATCTTTTGGCCAGGAAAACTACGATCGGTTGTCTTCCATTGGTGTCTTGCAGGCGCAAGTGCTGGCGAAGCATCTGGTAAAGACCGGCAAACAGTTTGATGCGCTCTACCATGGTGAAATGCAGCGTCAGCGCAAAACCGCCCGGGAGCTGGTCCACCACTATTGCACCAGTGGATTGGCAGTTCCCCAACCGGTTGTGCAGATTGCGTTTAACGAATACGATTCGTTTGCCGTCTGGCAGGCGCTGATTCCCGAACTGCTCGAAGACGATCCGGCAATTTCAAAGGATCTGGAAAAACTGCCGCAGGACCAGAGGATGTTTCAGAAAATTTTTTCCCGGGTAATGGCGCGCTGGGCTGCCGGGACTTACAGCGCTACGGGAATTGAACGCTGGGATGATTTTGTCGCCCGGGTGCGGCAGGGCATTGACGAATTGACAGCTGCACACGGCGACGGCAAACGACTGGCGGTGTTTACTTCCGGCGGCCCCATTTCCGTGGTGGTGCGCCTGGCTTTGGGGTTGTCGGATGCGGCCACCCTCGCGCTTTCCTGGCAGTTGATGAATGCTTCGATTACCCGTATTAAATACAACCGGCATGGGATCATGCTGGCGGGTTTTAACGAGGTGGCGCACTTGGAGCTGGCGGGAGACGAAAGGCTGTTGACTTATCGGTAGAACGCAAACTGCAAAGATGAACGCCGAACACTGAAAGGACGAACATCGAACGTTCAACATCGAACGTCGAATGTGAAAAGATAAGAGCCTATTGAAATAAGCATTCAAAGTTCGGCGTTGGATGTTCAGTTTCTTAAATAAGCCCATTGGGCATATCTGGCATGTTTATTCAGGAGGAAATATGGATTTTAGTGTATCGGATAAAATGAAGACTATCACCGGCATGATCAATGAATTTGTGGACAAGGAACTGATTCCCTTGGAACCGGCACTGTTGAGCCGGTCTTTTAAGGAGATGCTTCCTGAGCTCGAAGAAAAGCGCCGCATGGTCAAACAGATGGAGTTGTGGGCGCCGAACCACCCCCGGGAATACGGCGGCATGGGGCTCAACCTCAAGGAGCATGCCCTGGTCTCTGAATGTCTGGGCCGCACGCCAATCGGCCATTATGTTTTCGGCTGCCAGGCCCCGGACGCTGGCAATATCGAAATTTTGCACATGTTCGGTACCGACGAGCAGAAAGAAAAATGGCTGCGTCCTCTGGTGGCCGGTGAGATCCGCAGCTGTTTTTCCATGACCGAGGTGGAACTGCCGGGTTCCAATCCCGTGATGATGGACACAACGGCGGTCAAAGACGGCGATGACTATGTCATCAACGGCCAGAAATGGTATACTTCATCGTCTGACGGGGCCCGGTTTGCCATTGTCATGGCGGTGACCAACCCGGAAGCCTCACGGTATCTGCAGGCCAGCATGATCATTGTACCCACCGACACACCGGGATTCAATCAGGTCAGAAACATTCCGGTGATGGGAGAGCCCGGAAATGACTACTTCGGTCATGGTGAGATTTTGTATCAGAACTGCCGGGTGCCGCAGAAAAATTTGCTGGGGCCCGAGGGGGGAGGGTTTGTCATTGCCCAGGAACGGCTTGGGCCCGGAAGGATTCATCACTGTATGCGCTGGATCGGAATTTGCAACCGCTGCTTTGATCTTTTGTGCTCCCGCGCTGTCAACCGACCCATCGCTCCGGGGAAAAATCTCGCCGGCAAAGAAATCATCCAGATGTGGATTGCCGAGTGCGCGGCGGATATTCAGGCGGCCCGGCTCATGGTACTTTATGCTGCCGACAGGATTGACACGGTGGGGGCCAAGGCGGCCCGCAAGGAGATATCTATGATCAAATTCGTGGTGGCCAATACCATGATGCGGGTTATCGACCGGGCTTTGCAGGTCCATGGGGGTCTGGGGATGACCGATGATACGGTTATTGCCTGGTATTACCGCCATGAACGGGCCTCGCGCATTTACGACGGTGCAGACGAGGTTCATAAAGTCGCGGTGGCCAAACGGATATTAAAGGAATATGAGGGCGGGCAGAAATAGAAAGAAAGGTACAGGGTTCAAGGTTCAGGGTACAGGGTGGGCGCTGCGCGCCGGGTACAAGGTTTAACCTTTAAGCGACAGGCTTGCAGGGGAGCATGGGTTACGCTGAATTCCAAAAGCAGGTAAATCTTTCCGAACAGGATATCTGCAGAGAGATTTTTGCTCGCAACCGAAAAACCATCCGGGTTAAAAAAGAAGGCACGGTGGTTAAAAATCTGGAACGCATTTTCAGCGCAACGCTGAAAATCAGCAATCAAAAGGGTTTTCAGGCCATGAGCATGCGGGACCTGAGCCAGGAAACCCATTTGAGCATCGGCGCCATGTATTCCTACTTTGCGAGCAAGGAAGAGTTGCTGGCCATGCTTCAGCACCAGCGGCGTGCGATTACAGGCCGTATCCTCAAAGAACGCATTGGCAGGCAGTCAACCCCCGCTGCCAAACTTCGGACCGCTATATTAACCCATCTTTATTTAAGTGAAGCGATGCAGCCCTGGTTTTATTTTTCTTACATGGAGGCTAAAAATCTTTCCAAAAAGGAACAGGAGCTGGCGGTTGCCAGCGAGTTGTATACCGAGCGGATATTTTCAGAGATTCTCAAACAAGGACAGGATGAGGGATGTTTTTCCCACCGCGATTTGCAGTTGACAGCAAGCCTGATAAAGGCCCTGGTGCAGGATTGGTATTTAAAACGATCTAAATATGCAAAAAGAAACATTTCCGTAGATCAATACGGTCAATTTGTGCTGGAATTCGTGGAAGGTTTTGTTATGGATTCTACTGGAAATATGCGATATTCTCACTCGGCATAATATACGGAGGATACGGATGAACGATATCGATCAACCAACAGCCCCGCGCAACGGGGAAAGCATCGATGCGACGGCAATTGAACCATTTTTACGAGATACCATCCCCGGGTTGCAGGGTGAAATGGTTATCCGGCAGTTTCCCAGCGGGCATTCCAATTTGACATACCTGATTACTTTTGGCGACCGTGAATTGGTATTGCGCCGGCCTCCGTTTGGCACCAAGGCCAAAACAGCCCACGACATGGGCCGCGAATACCGCATTCTCAGCGCTCTCAAGGACGCCTACCCTTACTGCCCCACGCCGCTGGCCTATACGGAAGACACGGATATCCTCGGTTGTTCCTTTTATGTCATGGAAAGAATTCGGGGAATCATCGTGCGGCATGAATTCCCGGCAGGTCTGGCGGGTTCACCGGAAAAGATCTCCGCCCTGTGCCGCAAACTGGTACAAGTACATCATCAACTGCACGCCATTGACTACCGTCGGGTCGGGTTGGAAAATTTCGGCAGACCGGCCGGCTATGTGCAGCGCCAGGTGGTGGGCTGGAGCCGACGATACCGCGCGGCGCGCACCCCGGATGCCCCTGACTTCGAGAATATCATGGCCTGGCTTGAGGCGAAGATGCCGCCGGATTTTTCAACACCGGCAATTATTCACAATGACTTCAAGCTGGATAACGTGGTGCTTGATAAAGACGATCCCGGTAGAATTATCGGCGTGTTGGACTGGGAAATGGCCACCGTCGGCGATCCTTTGATGGATCTTGGCAGTTCCCTGGCCTACTGGGTACAAAAAGGCGATCCTCCCGAGATGCAGGCCGTCCGCTTTGCGCCCAGTGACAGTCCGGGAGCCCTCACCCGGGATGAGTTGGTCAGCTATTATGCCGATCTGGCCGGGTGGGAGATCGACAACTATGACTTTTACTACTGTTTCGGACTGTTTCGGCTGGCAGCTATCGCACAGCAGATTTACTATCGATTTTACCACGGTCAGACAAAGGACAAGCGCTTTGAGGCCATGATTATTGGCGTGAATGCCTTGGAAAAAGCGGCGCGGATAAATATCGAGCAGTCGGAACTGTAACCACAGGAGAAATTGACCATGTACGAATTGAACTACGACCCGCAAATTTGCGCAAAATGCAAAACCTGTGACTGCCTGATGAAATGCCAGTACATAGATTTTGAACTGGCCGAGGCCCGGGTGGAAAAAGAAAAATTGCTAAACGGCCAGGATACTCGAATTCTTCAGGAGTGCACAACCTGTTACAGCTGTGAGGAGTATTGCCCCGCGGGCAACCATCCATTTTACCAGATCGTTGAACGCCAGGAAGAAAAAGGGTTTCTGCCCGTCCCGGAGCCGATTACCAAGCAGCAGTTGACCATGATGGAACCCCGGGGGACCATCACACCGGCCAGCGTGAGTGCCCCGGTGATCAATATGTGCTACTTTCCCATGCTCACCGACAGTATCCGTGGCAAGCTGTATGAAAACACTTCCATGATTGTGGGCAGTGACATTTTTTGCAACATCATGTGGCTGCATTTTGGGAAAAACTCGGCGATCCGCGAGCGGCTGCCCCGCATGATCGACAACATCCAGCAGTTTTATCTTAAAGACAGCGGGGTCGAAGAGGTGGTCTGTTACCATGATGAGTGTTACGGCGCATACACCCAGCTGGCGCCGGCATTCGGCATCGAAGTGCCCTTCAAGGTTGTGCATCTTTTCGAGTATCTTTCCAACAAGCTCGACGAACTCAGCGACCAGATAACACCCATCAATGCCAAAGTGGCCTACCAGCGCCCCTGTTCCAACCGGCTGATACCGCAAACCCAGCACTGGGTGGATGACATTTTTCAAAAAATCGGAGCCGACCGCGTGCCCAGGGAATATGATCGCGACAATGCCCTGTGCTGCGGCCAGGTACTGCGGGCCCAGCAGCGCGATGACCTTGCCGATGATGTCCAGAAACGCAATCTTGATGACATGCAGCAGGCCGGTGTTGCTTACTGCGTTTTTAACTGCCCGGTATGCATGTTTACCCTCGCGGATGCGGTGGCTGAAAGAGGAATTTTTCCGATTCTCATGAGTGATCTTTGCCAGGCCGCAGTCGAAAAAAAGGCCGAATAGGAGCCATGCCATGAAAGAAATTTTACAGGCGCTTGTCGAAATCGTCGGAACGGAATTTGTATCGGATCAACCCGAGGAGCGTTACCTCTATTCCATGGATCCGGGCACCATGCCGGCGCGGGAACCGGACTTTGTGGTCATGCCCGATTCCACCGAACAGGTCCGCCAGGTGCTGCTGCTGGCGAACCAGCATAAAATCCCCGTGGTGCCCCTGGGAGCCGGACTGGTTCTTTCAGGCCTGTCCCGGGCGTTGAAAGGTGGCATCATCCTGGACATGAAGCGCATGAATCGCATCATCGAGGTAAACGAAATGAGCCGGTACGCCCTGGTAGAGGCCGGTGCCTCCCAGGGCATGCTCCAGGCCTATCTGAAAAAACATCATCCCCGGCTCAAGCACTCCGCCCCTGATGCCCCGCCGGCGGCCACCATTGCCGGCAATGTGTGCATCCATGGCTCGGGGCACATATCCCATGCCCATGGCTTTCACTCCGACATGCTCAATGGTCTGGAGGTGGTGCTGCCCACCGGTGAGGTAACCCGTCTCGGCTCCTGTGCCACCTCCGATTACTGGTTTTCCCGGGCGCCCCTGCCGGATCTGGCGGGGCTGTTTCTCGGCTGGGCCGGCACAACCGGTGTCATAACGAAATTGGCCATCAAGCTGTACCCCAACTATCGTTTCAATGACGTGGGCGTGTTCGTGTGCGAGGATGCCCGTTTGATGCCCGATATCCTGTACCGCATGAGCGAAACCCAGATGGCCGAGGACCTGACGGCCTGGATGACGCCCAAGCCGGACTGGGCCCGGGGGTTTTTGCACAGCAACATCAATTACGGCGCCAACACCAAAGAGGAGCTGATATGGAAACGCAACCTGATTCGCGCCTCGGTCAGCGAATATATCGACCGCAAAATCGCTGGCTTTATTCCCATGCCAGCGGCCATGAAACAGCCGTTTCTGGAGGTGCCGGCCCGCCAGCTTTCACGTTTTGCGGATGTGAGAAAAGGCGGCGGTTTTGAGTATGTGGGGGTGATCATGCCGGTGGATCTGTTTGCCGAGGCTTATGAGCTGGGGCTGGAGATCGCATCCCGGCTGTCGGTCAGCTATTCGCTGGGGGCCCGGATCATCGGCATCAACCACTGCATGATGTTTTTTTATGCCTATGCCTTCAACCGTGCCGACCCGGCCGATGTCCAGCGGGCTCAGCGGGCCCTGGAGGCAACCAATCGGGCCGCGGTGGACATGGGGGGCATCCCGTGGAAGGCTGAAGCGCCGGCCCAGAAAGAAATTATCCGCAAAATGGACCCCAACATGTTTGCCCTGATGAACCGGATCCGGGCAGTGCTTGATCCTGCGGGTATTATGAATCCGGGTAACTGGGAGATTGACTGATGCAATATGAAGAAATACTGCACCGCTGTTTTCGCTGTGGTTACTGTAAGCTGCCTGAAAATTATGTCGATTTTAACTGCCCGCCCTACCTGTCCTTTCGTTTTGAGACTTATTCACCGGGGGGGCGGATGTGGCTCATCCGGGCCTTGCTGGATAACAAGCTGGCACCTACCGGCCGATTGCAGGAAATTTTATTTTCCTGCGTTGCCTGTGCCAACTGCGTGACCCATTGCACGTTTCCCAAATTCAAGGATCAGCTTTTGCTGGCATTTACGGCCGCCAAAGAGCAGCTGGTCAATGGCGGCAAAGTGCCCCCGGCCGTCCGGGACTGTCTGACCAGAATCTATCAGCATGGCAACCCTTACGGGCACGCCCGCAAAAAACGGGATGCCTGGACAGACGGGCTGAAAGTTGAACCGTACTCGGACCAGGAGTATCTTTTTTTTGTAGGGGACGTAGGCTCTTACGACACCCGCGGCCAGGAAATCGCTCGCTCGGTTGCCGGACTTTTGCAGAAGCTGGGGGTTTCCTTTGGCATCCTGGGCGCAGACGAAATTTCCGACGGCAACGAAGCCGGGGCCATGGGAGAAGCCGAACTGTTTAAGTACCTGGCCGAAGAAAACATTAAAACGTTTGAATCGCGGGGGGTCGAAAAAATTATCACCCTGTCGCCCCATGGTTATAATGCCTTTAAAAATGATTACCCGGGATTCGGCGGGAACTACTCGGTATTGCATTACAGTCAGGTGCTGGCACCGTTGGTTAAAAAGGCCGCTTTCGCCCCGGATCAACCGCCATTGCGGGTAACCTACCACGATTCGTGCTATCTGGGCCGTCACAATATGGAATACGGCGCGCCCAGAACAGTACTGACCGCCTTGCCCGGAGTTGAGCTGGTTGAAATGCAGCGCTGTTTCCAGAATGCGTTGTGCTGCGGCGGTGGCGGCGGAAACGTGTTTACCGACATCATCGGCAGCGGCCGGCAGACTTCTGCCGGCGTGCGGGTAGGTGAAGCCGCGGCAAGCGGGGCCGGGGTGCTGGCCGTGGCCTGCCCCCAGTGTGCGGTCATGTTTGCCGATGCCGTCAAGGTGCAAAACCTGGAAGGCCGGCTCGCGGTCAAAGAGATCAGTGAGATCGTCAATGAACGCCTGATCAAACAGGAGGTAAATTAATGACGGATATTTATGAAAAGTTAAGGGCGCGGCTGGATGACATGGCCACGGGATACCCGGCCACCGAAAGCAAGGTGGAAATCCGGTTGCTCAAGCGTTTGTTCACCGAAGAAGAAGCACAGCTGTACATGGAATTGTCGCCTCTTTTGCAAAACCCCGCCGACGTGGCTGCGCGGCTCAAGCGTGATCCGGAGCAGCTCAGCGCCCTCATGGAGCAAATGGCCCGGAAGGGACTTTTATTTCGCCAGCGCAAGGGGGATCTGGTGCGTTATGCGCCGGTGCCTTACGTGGTAGGTATTTTTGAACACCAGTTAAAAAGGATGGACCCGGAGTTTGCCCGGGACCATGAAGAGTACTTTGAGACGGCTTTCGGGCGTACCATCCAGGAGTTCAAGACCCCGGTGTTACGGACGATTCCCATCAGCCGCCAGGTGGTGGCCCAATACCCTGTTGCGCCCTATGAGGATGTGCTCAAGATTATCGATGATCAGAAAAAGATTGCCGTGGCTCCCTGTGTCTGCCGCATGACGGCCAAGCTGGCCGGCAAAGGGTGTGACAAGCCCATGGAGGCCTGTTTTACGTTTGGATCCCACGCCGATTACTACGTGGAAAACAATATGGGCCGCTATATTACCCACACGGAGGCCAGAGAAATCGTCAAAAAAAATGAGGAGGCCGGCCTGGTCATGCAACCGTTTAACTCCCAGAAGATCGGCGGGATGTGCAGTTGCTGCGGGGACTGTTGCGGGGTGCTGCGTTCGCTGAAAATGCATCCGCATCCGGCCCAAATGGTCCAGAGCAACTACTTTGCCCGGGTGGACGAAACCGAATGTACGGGCTGTGAGACCTGCATCGAACGCTGCCAGATGGATGCCATTGAAGTCAACGATGGGATCGCCGCGATTGACCGCAACCGCTGCATCGGCTGTGGTTTGTGCGTAACGACCTGCCCCACACAAGCCATGCAGCTGGTTAAAAAACCGGATGATCAACTCTACGAGCCCCCCAAAAACGGGGTGGAAACCTACGTGCGTATCATGCAGGAGCGGGGGAAGATATAAAAAGGGTACAGGGTTCAATGTACAAGGTTCAAGGACAAAGGTTAAAGGCAGGCGTATGAAAGACGAGAAAGGCTTGTTTTACTGGCCGTTTCCGCAAAACAAGAAGGTTCGCATGTATGTGCGGGAACAAGACGGCAACCTCTGGTTCCGGCTCTGGAATGCCGATGACCCGCAGCTGTGGGATGATCACGGCTGGGTGCCTTACGGAGCCGTCAAAAAAGCCGGGGAAATGTACCGGGGCCAAGGCTTTGACCCGCAACAGGCCTACGACTTGTCCCTGGCTACGGCGCTCATCGAAGAAAATCGGGGTGCAGTCAAAACTTGATCCGGAACTTTAGGCATTTTAGGCACTTCATCTTATCAATTGTCCCCGGATCACTATCGCCTCTCCGGGTCCTCCACCAGAGGTGGAGGGTTTAGATAGAACTAAAT
>JAOZPY010000084.1 GCA_029932495.1 Desulfobacterales bacterium | reverse complement strand
ACCAGAAATCCCATGGCCGAGCCCGTGGTGCCCGCCATGACCGTTGCCAGCAAGGTCGACTGCTTCTGGGGATAACCCACAACGCCGTAAACGTAGCCCGCGGATAATCCAAAACTTTCATTGTAAAAGGCGTAGGGAAGGCTGAGCGTCTGTTTGGAGAATTTGCCCTCCTCATTGACAACGATCCCCGCGCCGAACGCTGAAATGCCGGTGAACAATACGAAAAAAAAGATTGCTGCGCAAACAACCTGTTTCATCTGCATCCTCCCAATCAAAAAATGAACGTCCGCAGGCATCCGCACGCGTGCCCCTGCTACTGCGGCAGGCAGGCGCCGAACACCACGAAGGCCACCTTGTCGCCGGAGGCCGTCATGACCACCCGGCCGGTATCTTCGGCAATCGTAATGGTCCACCCCAAACCGTCGCGCACCGATTGATACCCGTCTTCAGCCCCCTGCAAAATCAGTTTGCCGTCGACAAGCTCCATTTCTGTCCCTCCTTTTTATCAAACAAAACGGCAACATGCCATGTGCTAATCGTCTTTTCTGGGAAAACAAAGATATCGCATCCAGTGCAGCAACGTGTTGCTGCGCAACAGTTCCCTGTCGGTTTGATCGAAGGTGCGATTCAGCCCCCGGGGATCGGAAAAAAACTGCGCCCGGGTCGTAAACGATTCGTCGGCATCCAACTGCTTTACGACCCGAGCCGGGTTGCCGGCCGCCACACAGTTTGCCGGGATGCTGTCGACCACCACCGCACCGGCGCCGATGATGCTGTTTTCGCCGATGCTCACCCCTTTGCAGACGATGGCGCTGTCTGCGATCCAGACGTTATTGCGAATTTCAACCGGCTCGGTTCTGCCCATGGTGATGCGGTTGTATATATCATGCCAGTCGGAGTCAGTGATATAGACATTACTGGCGAGCATGCAGTTGTCCCCGACAGTGATTTCATGGGCCGACCCGAGCCGGACCCCCGGACATATCAAGCAGTAGTCGCCGATGCGGATGCGTCCCAGTCCCTTTTGCTCGGACCAAATGGCCAACCGGACCCGCCTGTCCGGGCAAGCTACCACATTGACGCAATCCCCAAGTTCGATGGGGGCACCAAATAATTCCACATACCAGGGCTGCATGAACGTAAAATTTTCACCCAGGTGCTCCAGTTGCGGCCGCAGGAAATGATTGACGTAAAATTCCTGGATTTTCTGATGGGCCTTCTTGATGAAGTATGGGCGGTGGTCTCTTCGCAACAATTACCCCCCCCGGTCCATACTGCCGTCGTTGCCCGGATCTAGGCAAAGGACTCCCAGAACTGGTGGCTGAAAATTTGCCCCGCCGGGGTCAGACCGTAAATGGCATCGGCCGCCATGAGGGCCACGGCATTGGTCCAGGTAATTTTATCCTCCGGCCAGATAATGATATCCGGGCAGGTAAAACCACACCAGTAAGATCCGTCTTCATAGGTGCGGTCGTTGATCCAGCCGAAAACGATTTTAGCAAGCTGCAGGTTTCCCATCGCCGCCAGGGCCAGTGACAGCTCCGAGGTTTCTGCGATGGTCACCCACGGTTCGTCAAAAACGCATCGAACCCCGCATTCTTCAATTATATATTTTTTCCAATACTTATCCACACGTTTGCGGGCATCGACGCCAGTCAGGGCCCCGCAAAGAATGGGATAAAACCAGTCCATGGAAAACCGTGATTTGGCGATATTAAACAGGTGGGGTTTATACCGGATGGCGTCTCCCAGTTTGGCCAGGGCTTGCTGCCAGCCGGAGGTCGGTTGCCCGATTATGCGGGCAATGGCCAGGGCGCATTTCACGCTCATATAGATAGAGCTTGATCCTGTCAACAGGGCCATGGGATCAACACGACCTTCGGGGCTGATGGCCCAGTGAATCTCACCTTCGGGGGACTGCAGGCCCAGGGTGAAATCAATGGCCGCGGTAACCGTTTTCCACATTGACTTTAAAAAAACGACATCCCCCGTCACCAGGTAATAATGAAACAGCCCCACCGCGATATAAGCGCACATGTTGGCATCTCTGGTTTTATCTTCAGGCTTGCCCTGCATGTAAGCCGCATACCAGCTGCCGTCATCAAGCTGCATGCGTGCCAGCCATTCAAAAGCCTTCTGAGCCCGGGTCAAATAGCCACCGATGCTCAACCCCATGGCCGCCTCAACATGATCCCAGGGGTCCGTTTTTTGTCCTTCACACCAGGGGATCTCCCCGCTGGGCATCTGCGTTTCTGCAATCACTTTACATGCGCCGTCAACACTGATGGAAATGTCCGGTAGCGATCTGCTTGTCGAAGTCTCAAATTTCATTCCGATTCACCTTATCTGTTTCCATAAATTTATATTTATACAGGTAAGCAACACGATAATCAACCTTAATGTTGCACTGTTGAGGTCAAGCAAAATAGAGCCCAAATTCCGCCAGGCTCCCCCCTGCCCTGTTGGACCCATGATCCGGGCACCCGCCGGTGATAGCCTGCTCTTTTCGGTCTTGACTTTGACGGACTCATTGTTTATCACTATTTAACAGATCCGTGTAGGCGCACAGGAGCGGCCGGTGGAACCGCAACATGGGGCGGGGCCACCGCCACGGGCAAAAATCGAATTGCCATAACGTTCTGGCATACACGAAAGGGGGCAAAAATGGCTGACAGCGTTTACAAAGTGATTCAATTGGTGGGAAGCAGCAGTACTTCCTGGGAAGATGCAGCGAAAAACGCAGTGGAAACCGCAGGCAAATCCCTGAAGGATTTGCGAGTGGCTGAAATCGAAAAATTGGATATGAAAGTTGAAAACGGAAAGGTGACGGCTTTTCGTGCCCGGGTGAACCTCTCATTTAAATACATCACCGAGTAGCCCGCTAAACATCGTGCCCGGCACTTCGATTTCATCCCGATGCCGGGCACTTTAAATTTTACCGGCCGATCGCCCTGCAAGCCAGTCATGATGCGATTTGTACGGCAAAAATCGCCGCAACCACGCATGATTATCGTACCTGTTTCAGAACCGCCACAATCTCCCGGCCAAATTCTTTTCGCTGCCAGCGCCTGAGTTCCTTTATCCTGATCAGATCCGACACTTTCGAAGGTTTTTGCACGGCAATGGCCGTCATCAGGGCCTTGGTGCAAAGCAGTGCCGGGTTGATACCCAGTGCCTGCGCCCGCTCATCCCGCCAATCTTTCAAGACCCGGATGCGCCCGGCGACCGCCGCCGGGATACGGGGGGCTTTCTTCCGCGGATAGACGGGCAGCTCCTTGAAGGCAGTTTTGCCGGCAGCCTGGATGGCTGCCAGCACATCCTGTCCGTACATGCCGATCTGTTTTCTGCTCAAAGCCCCGGACTGCTCCAGTTGCGTCAAATTCGCCGGCTTGGCCAGGGCCAACTCCAGCAAGGATCGGCTGCCAATGATCCGAAACAGGGGTCGGTCCTTCTTACGGGCTGCCTCGCGGCGCAACTGCAAAAGCGCCTCCAGCACCGCCAGGCTTTTACGATCCAGATTTCCGGCCCCTTTAAAGTGCAGATAAAGCGGCTGGTTATTAAAATCATTGGCCCGCACCTTGCTCAGATGTTCACACTCTTCGGTTACCCAGTTAAGGCGCCTTTTTTGCTCCAGCTCGGTTTTCAGCCAGTCGGCCAGTGGCACCAGGAAACGGGCATCCTGGGCGGCGTAAGCGATCATCTCCGCAGGCAGCGGACGTCGGGACCAGTCCTTGCGCTGGTATTTCTTGTCAAGAACGACGCCAAACCTTTTTTTGACCACCGCATCCAAACCTGTTTCCCCGAAGCCCAGGAAACGGCAGGCCAGCTCAGTATCAAACAGGTTGTCAATTGTAAGCTGGAAATCGCGAAACAATGAGCGTATATCATAGTCGGCACCGTGGAAAATTTTCTGGATGTCACGGCGCTCAAAAATCGGTTTAAGCGCGGACAGATCATCGAATGCCAGGGGGTCGATGACCGCATTGACGTTTTCAGCGGCAATCTGGATCAGGCAGACTTTTTCTTTGAAGTGATACATGGAATCGGCTTCCAGGTCGACACCCACGCAAGTCCGGCCTGCCAGCTTGCGGGCCAGGTTGTCCAGTTCGCGCCGGGAATCGATGATCGCACAGGGGATATTGTTCATTTTCGCCGTTTTTTTCTTGACCCGCAGGTTTGTTTTTTCTAATTTGCCTTATTCGTCCGACCGCTCAAAACCGATACAATTTACTTAAAAAAGGCTAAACAAGCCTTTTTTTGAAATCTGAAACGCTCAATTTAGATCCATGACTTATACCACGATGAGGTGACAATGGTAAACATAACATTTCCCGACGGCAACATAAAGACTTTTGAAAACCCGGTCAGCGGTTTCGAGGTGGCCCAAAGCATCTCCGAAGGGCTGGCACGCAACAGCATCGCCATGCAGCTCGATGATCAACTGGTGGACTTAAACACGGTTATCGACCGTGACGCCCGGGTTCGCCTGATCACGTCCAAGGACCCGGAGGCGCTGGACATCTTGCGCCACAGCGCTGCTCACGTCATGGCCCAGGCAATTTTGCGCCTGTACAAGGACGCCAAGCTGACCATCGGCCCGGCGGTTGAAAACCAGTTTTACTACGACGTCGACATGCCGCCGGTGTCTGAAGACGATTTTCCCGCAATCGAAGCTGAAATGAAAAAAATAACCCGGGAAAAACTGCCCATTCGGCGCAGGGAAGTTTCCAAGCAACAGGCCCTGGAATTTTACAAAGATGAGCCTTACAAGCTGGAGATGGTTTCAGAGCTTGAAGATGGGACCATCTCATTTTATGAACAGGGCGAATTTACCGACCTGTGCCGGGGCCCCCACGTACCGCATACCGGTTTTGTCAAAAACACCAAACTGTTGAAAGTCTCCGGGGCTTACTGGCGTGCGGACCCTTCACGGCCACAGCTGCAGCGAATTTACGGCACCGCCTTTTTCACCAAAAAGGAACTGGATGACTACCTGCGTTTTCTCGAAGAAGCCAAAAAGCGCAACCACCGCAAAATCGGCCAGGCCCTGGATCTTTTTAGTTTTCACGAAGAGGCTCCCGGCATGCCGTTTTATCACCCCAAGGGCATGGAGATCTGGAACAGCCTGCTGGCATACTGGCGCCTGGAGCACCGGGAAGCCGGCTATGTGGAAACCAAAACCCCCATTATGCTCAACCGCTCCCTGTGGGAACGCTCCGGGCACTGGGAAAATTATCGCGAAAACATGTACACCTCAACCATCGACGACGTCGAATATGCCATCAAACCCATGAACTGCCCCGGGGGGATGTTGATTTACAACCACAAGCCCCACTCCTACCGTGACTTGCCGCTGCGGGTGGCTGAAATCGGACTGGTCCACCGGCACGAACTAAGCGGTGTGCTGTCGGGACTTTTCCGGGTGCGGGCCTTTCACCAGGACGATGCCCATCTTTACATGACCCCGCAGCAAATCGAAGCGGAAATCATCGGCGTCCTTCAGCTGGCCCAACGCATGTACCGCACCTTTGACCTGGGTTTTCAGCTGGAGCTGTCCACCCGACCGGAAAAATCCATCGGCTCCGATCAGCAGTGGGAAACCGCCACCAGCGGGTTGGCCTCGGCCCTGGATGCTTACGGCCAGCCATACAAAATCAACGAGGGCGACGGCGCCTTTTACGGGCCTAAAATCGATCTTCACATCAAAGATGCGCTGGGGCGCACCTGGCAGTGCGGTACCATCCAGCTGGACATGGCCCTGCCCGAACGCTTTGACCTGCACTACATCGAACGGGACAATGAGCGACACCGTCCCATTATGCTTCACCGCACTGTTTTCGGGTCCATCGAGCGTTTTCTGGGCATTTTGATCGAACATTTTGCCGGCAAGTTCCCCTTGTGGCTGGCGCCGGTCCAGGCGGTTATCCTGCCGATCAACGATGACCTGGTGCCCTATTGCGACGAAGTGCATGCTTTGCTGAAAGATGCCGGCCTGCGGGTGGAAGTGGACAGTCGCTCGGAAAGTCTGAATAAAAAAGTACGCGAGGCGCAGCTGCAGTATGTTCCCCTGATTCTGACCATCGGCGGCAAGGAAAAACAGGCGCACACCCTTTCGGTGAGAACCCTGGACGGGGCGGTCAAATTCGGGGTGACCCGGGCAACCTTTTTGGATACGGTGTTGCCGCATATTCGCAACCGCAAACTGTCCCTTGAAATTTTCAAGGATTGAAAATGACCTCAAAAATACCCGAGACAACCGCCGGGATTCGCTTCTGCGACCTGCTGTGCGATGACGCCGATTTTGCCCGGATGGATTCCCTGGACGGCAGCTGCCGGACTTTCCAGTCGCTGTGGTGCAAACGGTTGAAACGGCACGTCACCAAAAATGCCCCCTGCGAAGCCCTTTTCGGCAGGCGACGGCCGACAGCGAATCTTTAGGGTTGGGGTGAATTGATTAAGCCAAGCATAGCATCGCGTCAAATCATAGCAAGGGTGCGAATCGGCCGGCGCATGCAATCCAAACTAAAATATTTTTCCCGCTACTGGCTGCCGGTGATTCTTTATTGCCTGCTGATTTATTTTCAGTCGGCCAACCCGGCCCCGGAGCAGATACCCCCGTGGCCGTTGATCGACAAGCTGCTGCATTTTACAGCCTACGGCGTGATGGCGGTTCTTTTTTACCGTGCCTGGCGAACGCTGCCCATGACGGCCACGCCCCGCACATTGATGGCTGTCAGCATCCTTTCCGCATCCCTCTACGGGATCAGCGACGAAATTCACCAGGCTTTTGTCCCCTTTCGCGATGCCGACTTATTGGACGTCGTTGCCGATATCCTCGGATCGATATGCGGGGCGCTGGCCTGCCGGTGGTGGTACCGGGGCAAAATGGCTGCGCTTCTGTCGTCCGGGCAGAACCGTAAAAGATAAGTCAATGGCTGCAAAGCGGATTGACAAAAGCAGTTGTTTTCGGTACAAGGTAGATTCGCACAAAATCGATATTCAAGGAGTGCAAAGAAGATATGGCTGAGCAGAACATCATCGTGATCAATGGCAATGAGTTTTCCTTCGAGCCGGGAGAAACCATTCTTGAAGTCGCCCAGCGAAACAGCATCGACATTCCCACCCTGTGCCATCTGAAGGGCGCCACGCCGACCGGCGCCTGCCGCGTCTGCGTCGTGGAAGTGGAAGGCGCCCGCAGCCTGGTGGCGTCCTGTGCCGCTCCAGCGACGGCCAACATGGTGGTACGCACCGAGTCCGCCAAGGTGATCGAGGCCCGACGGATGGTCCTGCAGCTGCTGCTCTCATCGGGCAATCACAACTGCGCGGTCAGCGGATCCGCCGGCCAGAACTGGACCGAGTTCCAGCTCAAGGTCCAGCAAGAAGAAGACAGCGCCGAATTGTGCCCCGTCTGGGGGGACTGCAAACTCCAGGACCTGGCCTTTCGCTACCAGGTCACTGCCGAGCGCTTCAGCCCTTCGCAAACACCTTATCCCATGGAAACGGTCAATCCGTTTATCGTACGTGATTTTTCACGCTGCATTCAGTGCGGCCGGTGTGTCCAGGCCTGCAACGAAGTCCAGGTCAACCAGGCCATCCACTACGGTTATCGCGGCGCCGCCACCAAGATCATCGCAGCCGGCGACCGTCCCTACATAGAGTCGGATTGTGTTTTCTGCGGTGAATGCGTCCAGGCGTGCCCGGTGGGCGCCCTGGTGGAAAAAGATGCCCGCTACCGGGTACGGCCCTGGGAAACGAAAAAAATCCACACCACCTGCACGTATTGCGGCGTTGGCTGCCAGCTGTATTTGCATGTCAAGGACAACCAGGTGGTAAAAGTCACCGGCGTGCAGGACGTGGCGCCCAATTACGGCAGTCTGTGCGTGAAGGGGCGCTTTGGCTATAATTTTATCAGTTCACCGGATCGACTGACCACCCCGCTGATCAAGGAAAACGGCCAGTTCCGGGAGGCTTCCTGGGATGAAGCACTTGATCTGGTGGCCCGCCGGTTGGGTGAAATCAAGGCTGCACATGGGCCTGACAGCATCGGCGTACTGGCTTCGGCCAGAATCACCAATGAAGAAAATTATATCGCCCAGAAATTCACCCGGGCGGTGCTTCAAACCAACAGTGTAGACCACTGCGCCCGTCTCTGACATTCCTCCACCGTGGCCGGTCTGGCCGCAGCCTTCGGAAGTGGCGCCATGACCAATACCATCGGCTGCATTGAAAAAGCCGATGTCATTCTAATCACCGGGTCCAACACCACCGAAAATCACCCGGTGCTGTCAAGCTATGTCAAACGGGCGGTGACCCGCAAGGGTGCGAAACTGATTGTCATCGATCCGCGGCGCATCAAAATTACGCGTTATGCCGACAAATGGCTCCGACCCAATCTGGGCACCGACGTGGCCTGGATCAATGGCTTGATGCACGTCATTATCAAAGAAGCGCTATACGCCAAAGAGTATGTTGAAAGCCGCACCGTGGGGTTTAACGAAGTCAGGGATATTGTCGAAAAATATACCCCCGACTACGTGGAGGCCATTACCGGCATTGCCGCCCAGGATATCATCGACACCGCCCGGATGTATGCCGGTGCCGCGCGCGGCAACATATTGTACTGCATGGGCATCACCCAGCACACCACCGGCACGGACAATGTCAAGTCCCTGGCCAACCTGGCCATGCTCTGCGGCAACCTGGGCATCGAGGGGGGAGGGGTCAATCCCCTGCGGGGTCAAAACAACGTCCAGGGGGCCTGCGACATGGGCAGCCTGCCGGACGTATACACCGGATACCAGAAAGTGATCGATCCGGCGGCCCGCCAGAAAATGGCCGCCGCCTGGGGGGTTGATGAACTGCCCGACAAGCCCGGGCTGAAAGTCACCCAGATGATTCCGGCCGCCTACGAGGGAAAACTCAAGGCCCTTTATATCATCGGTGAGAATCCTTTGGTCTCCGACCCGGATCTGAATCACTGCGAGGCCAGTTTTAAGAAGCTGGATTTCCTGGTGGTGCAGGATCTCTTCCTGACGGAAACCTCCCGCACAGCGGATGTGGTGCTGCCGTCGGCCTGCTGGGCGGAGAAAAACGGAACTTTTGCTAATACCGAACGCCGGGTGCAGCGGGTTCGCAAAGCGGTCGATCCTCCGGGCGAAGCCAAAAGCGACTGGCAAATCATCTGTGAAATCGCCACCCGCATGGGGTATCCCATGAACTACGAAAACAGCCGGCAAATTATGGAAGAAATCGCGCGGGTCACCCCCTCTTACGCCGGCATTACCTACGATCGCATCGAGCATGAGGGTATCCACTGGCCGTGCCCGACACCGGAGC
>JAOZPY010000083.1 GCA_029932495.1 Desulfobacterales bacterium | reverse complement strand
TGTTTTCCCGAAAGACCACCATATCGATTTTTTCCGGGTGCTTCATGGGGCTGGGGACTGAAGCAATATATTTTACCGGCCGCACACAGGCGTAAAGATCCAACTTCTGGCGAATGGCCACATTGAGGCTGCGGATTCCTTTTCCCACCGGGGTGGTCATGGGGCCTTTGATGGCCACCTGGTGTTTCTCGATTTGTGCCAGGGTTTCATCGGGCAGCCAGCTGCCCGTTCGATCAAAGCTGGATTCCCCGGCGTCCAGCTTGAGCCAGTCAATGCGGCGCTGGTCTTGATAAGCTTTTTCAACGGCACTGTCAATGACCAGGCGGGTCGCCCGCCAGATGTCCGGCCCGATGCCGTCACCTTCGATATAGGGGATGGCCGGGCGGTCCGGTACCGCCAGGGAGCCGTCCGAACTTCTCTGGATTTTATTATCGCTTCCCATCGCAGGTTTCCTTGTCGTGTACGGTTAGAATTATTTTCGCCCCGTTAAGGTGCCATGATTTTACGCAGAACATACGGTAGAATGCCGCCGTTTTCAAAATAGGCGACATCCACCTCGGTGTCCAGCCGGGCGGTCACTTCAAAGCAAATTTTGCGACCGTTCGGTTTGACAGCGGTTACCGGCAGACTTTTGCGCGGGTTCATATTTTCGATACCGCTGATGGTAAAGGTTTCGGAACCGTCCAGGCCGAGGTTGTCCCAGCCCTGACCGGGTTGAAACATCAACGGCAGCACACCCATTCCGACCAGATTGCTGCGATGGATGCGTTCATAGGATTCGGCAATGACGGCCTGCACACCGAGCAGGCGGGTGCCCTTGGCGGCCCAGTCCCTGGATGAGCCGGTGCCGTATTCCTTGCCGCCCAGGATGACCAGGGGCCTTTGTTCTGAGCGGTATTGCATGGCCGCGTCGTAGATGAACATCTCACGGTTTTCAGGATACTTGCGGGTGTAGCTGCCTTCTTTTGGCGCCACCAGGCGGTTTTTGATGCGAATGTTGCCGAAAGTTCCCCGCATCATGACCTCATGGTTGCCCCTGCGGGACCCATAAGAGTTAAAGTCCCGGGGGGCGACCTTTTTTTTGATCAAATATTTGCCGGCCGGATAACCAGCCGGTATGGCACTGGCCGGAGAGATATGATCGGTGGTGACTGAATCTCCCAGCAGTAACAGCACCCGGGCATCTTTGATGTCGGCGGGTCGGTCAAGCTGCAGGCTGAAGCCGTCAAAATAAGGCGGCTTTTTAATGTAGGTGGACGTTGGGTTCCAGGCAAATGTCGTACTTTGGGCCACCCGCAGACTCTGCCAGAAATCATCGCCGTCAAAAATGCGGCTGTACTCGTTTGCAAAAAATTGAGGCCTTACATGTTCCCGTACAAGGGTTTCGATTTCTTCGCTTTGCGGCCAGATATCCTTCATATAAACGCTCTTGCCATCGCTGTCCGTGCCCAGCGCTTCAGTGGCCAGGTCCACATCGATTTTTCCGGCCAGCGCAAAGGCGACCACCAGCATGGGAGAAGCCAGGTAATTGGCTTTGATTTTTTGATGAATCCGGGCTTCAAAATTTCGGTTGCCCGAAAGAACAGCAGCCACCGTGAGGTCGCTGTCGGCGATGGCCCGTTCGATTTCAGGCAGCAGCGGGCCGCTGTTGCCAATGCAGGTGGTGCAGCCGAATCCGACCAGGTAAAAGCCGAGTGCTTCAAGGTATCGAAGAAGATCGGCGTCCTTCAGATAATCAATGACTACCCTGGATCCGGGTGCCAGCGATGTTTTGACAAATGAGGGCACCTGCAATCCTTTTTCCACGGCTTTTTTGGCCATCAGCCCTGCGCCCAGCAGGACTGCGGGGTTGGAGGTATTGGTGCACGAAGTAATGGCTGCGATGACGATGCTGCCGTCACAAAGCTCCATCTGTTCACCGCTGACCACCAGTGTGCAGATTTTCTTTTTAGGAGTCGACACCGCCGGGCGCGTGGTCCGGCTGCCGGATTCATCGTGAAATTTTGAAATGTGGGCGATGTCCGCATCTCTTTCGTAGCTGCCTTCAAGGGTGGCGGTAAAACGCCGTGGCAGATCCGCCAGGCTGATCCGGTCCTGGGGCCTGGCCGGACCGGCAACGGCCGGCACCACCCGGGAAAGATCGAGCTCTACAACGGCGCTGTACTCGGGTGTTTCGTTGCCGGTATAGAAGATTCCCAGAGCCCGGGCGCAGTTTTCAACAATCTGAGCCTGCCGGGCGCTCCGGGTCATCGCAAGGTAGTCGATGGTTTTTTGATCCACCGGGAAAAACCCCATGGTGGCGCCATATTCCGGTGCCATATTGGCGATGGTGGCCCTGTCGGTGACCGTCAGGTTTTTCATGCCGGGGCCGAAGTATTCGACGAACTTTTCGACCACCCCGTGTTTGCGAAGTATTTCGGTAACCAGCAGCACCAGATCCGTGGCGGTGACCCCGGCTGCCGGCATCCCGGTCATTTTGACGCCGACGACCTGCGGGATGGACATGTAGTAAGGCTGACCCAGCATGACGGCCTCGGCCTCGATGCCGCCGACCCCCCAGCCCATGACACCGATACCGTTGATCATGGTGGTATGCGAGTCCGTGCCCACCACGGTGTCCGGGTAAGCCAGTGTACCGTTGTTGCTGCTTTCACATATAACGACCTGCCCAAGGTATTCGAGGTTGACCTGGTGGCAGATCCCGGAGTTGGGCGGCACCACGTTAAAATTGTCAAAGCTTTTCTGGGCCCATTTGAGCAGCTCGTAACGCTCGCTGTTGCGTTCGTATTCCCGGGCGACGTTTTTATTCAGGGCTTGCGGTGAACCATAGTGATCCACCTGCACGGAATGATCGACAATCAGATCCACCGGCACCAAGGGATTGATTTTAGCAGCGTCTGCCCCCAGTTCCCGGACGGCATCGCGCATGGCCGCCAGGTCCACCACTGCCGGCACCCCGGTAAAATCCTGCATCAGCACACGTGCCGGGTGGTAAGGAATCTCCAGCGGGCGGTCATAATGTTTTTGCCAGCGGGCGATACTGAGCAGATCCTTTTCCCGGACCACCTGTCCGTCGAGCTTGCGCAGCAGATTCTCGACCAGGATCCGAATGGAAAAAGGCAGCCGGCTGATTTGTGCAATTTTATTTTGCTCCAGCTTGTTGATATCAAAGAGATGATACTCAACTCCGCCTGCCTTGAGCCGGGTGACAAATTGTTTTTTATCCATTAAGGCTCCCTGAGTGACAGTTACGGTGCGTTTTTATTTTGTGAGATACTGCAACGAATTTTACCCGCTTAAAACCGTCCTCTTTCCTATAGCACCATTGGCTATGAACGTCCAGTTCTATTGCTGCAGGGCCCCGCGTTGCTAGGATGGATCTGTCGAAGCAGTTTTTTTGTTAATTTTTTTGATGATTCCGGGAATAAAAAAAGAAAAGACAAAAAGGGCGATGGAGAAAAAAACCTTGGCAGAGATCAGTTGGCCCCAGTTGCCGGTTGTCCAGACATCTTTCAAGGTTCCAATAAAAAAGGTGAATATAAAAGTACCGACAATGATTCCCAGACCGGTGCCGAAAAAATAGTCCCGGAAGCGCACCCCGGTCAGACCCATGCCGAAGTTCATCGGTGTAAAAGGAAAGTATACCAGGCGCAGATACAGGACAGTGGCAAATCCATTGCGCGCGATGGCGGCGTCATATTTTTTAAGCCGATCGCCGATCAGCGATGCGGCGAATTCCCTGCCCAGGGTGCGGCCGATCAAAAAGGCGGCACTGGCACCGGCCATGGCGCCGAACCAGACATATATGAACCCCCCCCAGGCCCCGAAAATGGCTGCACCCAGGCCCGTCAGCAGGGTCCCCGGCAAAAACAGGCACACCCCGACTGCATAGATGCCGATAAAAATCAGCGGAGCCCACAGACCGGCGCTGTCCAGGAAATTTCCGAGCGCTTCCACGGTTAGGTAGCTTTTAATGGGTGTAAAGCGTACTGCCAGGATTGCAGCGACAGCAAAGACACTTAAAATAACGGCCTTGGCCAGCGCTTTGGAGTGTCGTTGCGGCTTTTTGCCCTTAGCTGTTGCAGCTGTCTTCACCACAGGCCCTGCCTTTCAGCTGAAAGAAAAGCTTCAGTCCCTTTTGTATTTTTTTTGAAAATATCCGGGGCGCGAAATACGAGCCGGCCACTTTTTTATTAATCTCGGCGACGGTCGGATAAGGGTGAATGGCCGTCGCCAGGGTGGACAGCTTCACTTTACCGTTTAACACCGCCGCCCATTCCCCGATCAAATCATCTGCATTGGGTCCCAGGATCTGGACGCCGATGGGCTTTTCCTTTTCATCCAGCAGCATCTTGAGAATGCCGGTCGTCTGTCCCTCCGCCAGACTGCGGTCGTTGTCGGCGAATTGCTCGGTATAAACCGTGTAGTTGATCCCGGCGGCGGCCGCACTTTTTTCATTCATCCCGATGCTGCCCAAGGGGGGATCGCTGTAAGTGCACCACGGCAAAAAAGTATAATTGACCTTGCGAGGCAGGTGGAAAATCGCATTGCTGATGACAATGCCGCCCTCATAGCCGGCGGCATGGGTAAACTGGAATCCGCCGTTGGCATCCCCGACGGCATAAATGTGCCGATGATTGGTCCGCAGGCGGTTGTCCACGTGAATTCCACGGCGATCAAAATCAACGCCGATTTGCTCAAGGCCTAGGTTTTGCGTGTTGGCACCTCTTCCGAGGGCTACCAGGATTGCCTCGGCTTTCAGGCTCACGAGGTTGTTTTGCCGGGTTTTAATTCGGACCTCCTTGAGGCTGCCGTGCTCGTTGATGTATTCAATTGAAGAATTGAGATAAAATGCGACTCCCTCTGTACGGAGAACATCTTTGAGCATGTCCGCCAGATCCAAATCCTCTTTGGCCAGGATCTGGGGGGCCATGTCCACCACGGAGACCTTGGTGCCCAGACGGTTGAACGCCTGGGACATTTCGATGCCGATGGGCCCTGCCCCCAGAATAATCATGGAGGCGGGCAGATGATCAAGGCTAAAAATTTCCCGGTTGGTCAGGTGCGGGACCTTATCCAGTCCCTTGATGGGTGGGGCCACCGGAGAGGACCCGGTAGCGACAACCCAGGTTTTGGCGGACCAGCTCCGGCCGTTGAGCTGCACGGTGTGCGTGTCGGTGAAGGCCGGATTGCCGATTTCCACCCGCACGCCCAGTTTGCAGAAGCGTTCTTTTGAATCATGGTGCTGAATGGCGGCGATCACCGATTTTATTCTGGCCGCAACCTGTGCGAAATCCACCGGCGGCAATTGGACCGTCGGCAAACCGAAGCGGGTTGAATTTTTCATCAGGTGGAAGACATTGGCGGTCTTAATCAGCGTTTTGCTGGGCACGCAGCCGTGGTGAAGGCAATCACCGCCCAGTTCGTTTTCCTTTTCGATTAGCAGGGTTTTGGCCCCAAGCTGGGCCGCCCCGGAAGCGACGGTCAAACCGCCGGCGCCGCCGCCGATAATGCCGATATCATATTCATAGTTGGTCATGTCCGGCTCCTTGTTTAATACCCGTTGAGAGACCAGTCATAGGGCAGGTAGGCCACCCGAATTTGATTGCCCCGGGCGCCCAATTGTTTTTGTAAATCCCTGGTTGCATGGGTGCGATAAAAACCGATCACATCGTTGGCAAAATCCGCTGCAAACCATTTGAATATCCGGCTGACATAAAACTGTTCTGCTTCCAGCCGGTAATTTGACGGGTTGTTGAGAAATGAACGGGTGGCATCGTTCAACTGCCGGTTCAAGTCAGCCCCGCGGTAAGGCTCGGAGCGCAGGGGCGGACAGCTTTTTGCAGCACAGTTGATGGCAAAATGGACTCGTGGATCTTTGAAGCGAGGCCTCAGGATGTTGTGCTCCAGTCTATCCAAGGTGATTGTTCCTCCGCCGATGCGCACAATTTTCTTTTTCCAGGGGCTTCTAAACAACGTTGCCAACTCTTTGATGGATTTGACACCGGGATAGCCGCTGAGGATCAATTTCAAAGTCCAGGCATTATAGGCATTGATATAAAAAGCAAACTGCTCATTGCGGGAAAGCACGGCAGGGTCAATAGCTTCAAGGATTTTAAGATAGGCGTTGAGCCGTTTTTCTTCTTTTTTAAAGCCGGCGTAATTTACGATGCCCCTGTCGACGTATCTATCCAGCAGGTGAGCATAGATCTGCTGATCGATGCTTTTCCCGGCGTATGCGCTAGGTCCGGCAAGCGGGTTGCCGATATATAGAGCAAAAAAAAGGCTGACTGCTATTTGTCGAATGGTCATGATGAATACTCCCGACGGCATGTTGAACGGTGAAGCGAATGTAAGCCCGGAGGCTGGCGGTTGAATTTTTCCATAAAGTCGTGTTCGCCGGCTAAAGCTTACACGCTTTTTTCTGCCGGCACCGATAATTCGACGTACTGTGCACTGTGAGCATATTGCTGGAGCTGCCGTCCGCTGCACAAGGGGATTGTTGACTTGACGCCAAAAGGGCTTATGTTGATTTTTATCCCCCCAAGGGATCGAAAGCCGAGATTTACCTTAATGTTGCAAAAGTCGGAGGGCTTCAGGCGTCCAAGGGCGAAGCTGTAGTCATCTACCATCAATTAGCAGAAGCAAGTGCCCCATGCAAGAGCGAAGCGGGCCAACTATTATGCACGTAAATCCGTTGACCTGGATCGGCGATGGGCTGAAACCCGATGAAGAGGCGGTGCCGGCTGCGATTGAAATACGGGTTTGAGCAACCGGTTCAGCGGCAAGAATCTTTTACCGAAGCGACGACCCATGGAAGAGAAGCAATCCGGGGTAGAACACCGCCTGGATGATCCCGCAGAATGGGTGGACCAGTACGGCGATTTTCTTTACCGCTTTGCCCTGACCAGGGTCAAAGAGCCTTTCCTTGCGGAGGATCTGGTTCAGGAAACCTTTCTTGCGGCCTTGGGAGCCCGGAAAAATTTTCAGGGTCGCTCCGCGGTGCGCACCTGGTTGATTGCCATTCTCAAGCACAAAATTGTGGACTTTATCCGCAAGCGCGTTCGGGAGCTGTCATCTGACAAGGTGGAAGCCATTTCCGATGCCGCCGCTGGTAATGCCGTGGATTCCGCGTTTACCGAAAAGGGCGGCTGGCGGACCCGACCGGCGCGATGGTCGGTTAACCCCATGGAGATCTATCGGCAGAAAGAATTCATGGATGTGCTCTATCGCTGCCTGGGGGAACTGCCCTAGCGACTTGCCAGGGCATTCATGCTGCGGGAAATAGATGGCCTGAGCACGGATGAAATCTGTAAGGAATTGAACATTTCAGCGACCAATAATTGGGTTATGCTTTACCGGTTCCCGAATGTGGTTACGGCAATGTCTTGAAAACAAGTGGATTGAAACTGAAAAATAAAGGCCCTTTGAATGTCACACTGGATGTTCAGCTGCAAAGAAGTATCCCGGAAAGTGTCCGAATCCATGGACCGGAAACTGCCGTGGCATCAGCGGCTGCTGATGAACTTGCATTTGATGATGTGTAAATACTGCAGGCGCTTTAAAAACCAGCTGGTGGTGATGCATTGTGCTTTAAATTCCGAAGATCTTCCCCCCGATGACGCGCATTCCGGGCCCCATCTTTCCAGGCAGGCCTGTGAACGGATCAAACAGGCCCTGAAGGATGAGTTGTCCGAAAACAAGCAATAGGTACGAAACGCCCGGCCAGGCCGGACAGTATTTTCCTGCTTGACAAAATGGCAAATAACTGCAATCATTAAATATAATGAGAAAAAGTTTGTGATTTTCACCCCATTTGCCCTGTTTGAGGAGCTATGGCCGATCCCGAAACAGCCGCCCCTGGAAACCCACCGTTTGATGTGCCCGAGGTTTTAAAGGATCGTGGCGGGCGTCGGCGTTTGCCGGACCGCCGTCAATCAACTTCTTCGGAGCATTTTCCAGAAAGACGATCCTTTCGGCATCGTCGCAGCGGGTCGGATCGCCGGCGCCGGCAGCATTTGAATATCCGCAAAAAGATCGAACGGCGTCGGGCATTTAAAGAGCGTTATAATGCTGAAAATTCCCCGGACTGATCCCACCCTACTTCTTAATCTGCTTTTTGCAATACCTTAATTGAGTAAACCGTAATGCTGACGACTCAATTAAATCATTGTTCGTTGTCCGTTGCTTATGGGGCGGCGGAAGGTCTGATTTTTATAATCTCACGGATCATGACAACAAAAGTTTGATCTCGGCCACGGGCCACAGGCAATCAACTGCGGATGATTGTATGGTTGCCGCACAATTAAGGGAATATACATGGAATTGGGGTACATGAAAATCGGAGGGTGCTGGCAAGCGTCTGGAAAGTTGATGGAAACGCCATCCGGACGGTATGTTGTGAATGGACGGCCCTGCCCTTTGCTCAGTTGAGCTGCCGCCCGGATGGCGTTGGAGGGGCTTTATCCGGGATAAACATATAGATCAGGCCGAAAAGCGCTTACACGCATTTGCGGCTTTGTGCGCCTCCATTGATGACGTAAAACTTTGCCTCGAGTGTGGATGGTTTGACATCCTGGTCATATTCAACGCCGATGCCATAGTTATATAGGACCACCGCGCCGGGAATTTCTTCACACCATACGATCCGGGCCCGGCAGGTTTCCCCATGGGGCAAAGCGTCTGTTTTTTCCATGATAATGTTAATCAAGCCACCGGGGTTGAGGGGATAATCCAACTCGATGTACATGCCCCCACGACTGTAATTATAGATGCTGCCGTCATAATATTTTCCCGTGCGGTAGTCCTGGAGGACGACGGGAGTGTCCAGGTTATAGCGTTCACTGGTTCTTTGATCGTCAATTGGCATTTTTTAAATTCCGATGGCCAACAGGCCGTCTTTCGCAGTGCTGGCGATTTTATTTTCGAAAAGCATCCCGGCGTTCGATACGGCTGCCATCCCAGCAATTGTTACTGTATCGCCGATCCGTGGTTTTCCGGCGGGAAAGCCCGCTGCGGCGGTCAAAGCCCCGGCGCCGGTCCCGGCCTGAGCGTTTTTCTTCCCCGGAGTAGATGCTGTTTTGCTGTCGTCGGTCAATCCCACTGCGGGTACCACCATTGTCCAGAACGGCATTGTCCTTTTGTGCAACCGTCACTTGCCTGCTCCCGTTTCCGCTTGTTATTTCCATATTCGAGGATATCTTTATTTAAAACCACCGGCGGTAATAACAACAAAATCCGCACTGGATCCGGATATTTTCTATGGATCGTAAAAGCAACCTTTATGCCAATTGAAGGAAAAATTGCGGCTTGCTGAAATCTCAGGCAGTTAGGGCCGTTAACAGATCCC
>JAOZPY010000082.1 GCA_029932495.1 Desulfobacterales bacterium | reverse complement strand
TTTTCAATCAAATCCACCACCCGGTTGGAGTAGCCCCACTCGTTGTCGTACCAGGAGACGACCCGCAGGTATCCGTCCTGTTGGGAGCTGGTGGACAGGGCATCGAAAACGCTGGAATGCGGATTGCCGATGATATCGCTGGAAACCAGCGGCGCTTCACTGTATTCGAGCACCCGCCGCATCGGTCCTTCGGCGGCTTCGCGCACCGCCGCATTGACATCATCGACCGACGGCGCTTTTTCCAGTCGGCAGACCAGATCCACGATCGAGCCGTCCGGAACGGGAACCCGCATGGCCAGCCCATCCAGCTTTCCCTGCAGCTGTGGCATTACTTTGCCCACCGCCCGGGCCGCCCCCGTGGTGGTGGGGATAATATTCTCACCGGCCGCCCGGCTGCGGCGAAAATCCTTGTGCGGCACATCGGCCAGTCGTTGATCGTTGGTATAGGCGTGCACCGTGGTGATGAAGCCCTCCCGGATTCCAAAGGTATCATCCAGAATCTTGACAATCGGTGCCAGACAGTTGGTGGTACACGATGCATTGGAAACAATGCGATCATCCGCTTTGAGTTGATCGTCGTTGACGCCCAACACGATGGTAGCATCGATTTCCTCTTTGGCCGGCACGGTGAGCAGAACTTTTTGCGCCCCGGCAGTCAGATGTTTTTCCAGGGGGGCGCGCTGGCGAAACACCCCGGTGGATTCAATGACGACCTCAACACCCAAGTCCTTCCAGGGTATTTCAGCCGGGTCCCGATGCTCGGTCATCACAACTTTCTGATCCCCTACATACATAGAATCCTCGGTGGCCCTGACTTGCTTTGGGAAAATACCCATTACCGTATCGTATTTCAGTAAATAGGCAAGTTGTTCGTTTTCAAAAAGGTCATTGATGCACACGACATTGATATCATCGCGATCACTTATAATCCGAAAGACGCTGCGGCCGATACGGCCGAAACCGTTTATTCCTACCTGGATAGCCATTATGCCGCCTCCTTTTCCATTGCCGTGAACCGGTTGATAAGATCCACCACGCGGTGCGCATAGCCCCAGCCGTTATCGTACCATGCCAGGGTCTTGGATACATGATCACCCATCACCATGGTGGCCAGGGAATCAAAGGTCGTCGAGTACGGACTGCGGATGATGTCGCTGGAAACAATGGGCTCATCTTCGTAGTCGATAATTTCCCGCCAGTGGTCGGTGGAAGCCGCCGTGCGCACCACCTCGTTGATGGCCGTGGTGGTGACCGGTTTGTCGTGCCAGCAGACCAGATCCACCACCGAACCGTTGGGTACGGGCACATTCATGGATTCTCCGCTGATGCGTCCCTGCATCTCGGGGACCAGGTCGGCCACCATCCGGGCCGCATCGGTCTTCTGGGGAATGATGTTTTCGGCCGCCGCCCGCCCCCGGCGTTTATCCTCTGAGGGGACATCGGCCAGGCGCTGCTGGTTGGTGTAAGCGTGAACGGTGTTTAAAAACGCCCGGCGAATCCCGAAAGCTTCATTGAGAATCTTGACGATGGGAGCCGCGCAGTGGGCGGTGCAGGAACCGTTGGAAACAATCCGGTGTCCCGGCTGCAGCTGGTTGTCATTGACCCCCATAACCACCGTGATATCCGGCGGATCCTGGGGCGGCGCACACAGGATCACCCGCTTTGCGCCGCGCTCGAGGTGGCCTTCCAGCTGCTGTCGGGTCCACTTACGGGCCGTGGCTTCGATTACCACGTCCACCCCCAGATCACCCCACGGCACATCGCCGGGCTTTTGTTCGGAGAGCATGGGAATCTGGCGCCCGGCCACATACAGGTGCTCTTCCCGGATGCTCACCTCGTCGGGAAACGGCCCTAAAATCGTGTCAAAGCGCAGCAGATACTCCAGCGCCTTGTGATCGGCGATATCACTGATCGCCGCCAAGCGGATGTCTTCGCTCTGGTAAAGGATCCGGAACAGGTTTCTTCCGATCCGGCCAAAGCCCATTAAACCGATACCTACTGATGCCATGGAATACCTCCTTGTTATGAACCTGTATATCAGGCTTTAACTACTTATTCGGACTTGTCAACAGCGGAAGCGGTTAAAATGCTGGGCAGTTGAAGCTGCTGTGGAAATCTTCGGACAGGATTTGAATGGTTTTGCCGCACTCCGGCAGTCGGATACGGGTTGTCTGCTTTTAAAGGCCTTTGTTATTCGGCAATCAGTTTGTTGCGGTTCTGCACATAAGCGTTGCGCAACATGATGTAGGGATCAATGGCCGCTTCCTTGAGCGCCTCGTACTCGCCGATGCGCGTTGATGTTTCGTTGACGGTCTCACCGGCCCGGATGCCCAGCGACACCCAGAGGTCGTCAAAATACCACCAGAGGGGGTCTAGAAATGTATCCCCCAGACGCCCCAGTCCGTCGCGGATGCTGGAGGGGCCGAAAAACGGCAGCATTAAAAACGGGCCGTTGCCGATGCCCCACACCGCAAAAGTCTGGCCGAGATCTTCCTTGCTGGGCTGCAGTTTGGGATAATTGGCGGCCACGTTCTGCATTCCCAAAAACCCCACCGTGGTGTTAATGAAAAACTGGCCGAATTCAGAGCCGGACTTACGCACTTTGCCCTGCAACAGGCAGTTGACAAAGCGCACTGGAAAGCGCACGTTGTAAAACATGTTGCGGATGGCCAGCCGCAGCTCTTCAGGGACCACATAGCCGTACCCCCGGGCCACCGGTTTGAGAACCCAGAAATACATTTTGTCGTTGAAGTGGTAAATCCCGCGATTCATCCAGATCAAAGGGTCGGAAATCAGATCTTCTTCGGGCCCCTCATCGTCATATTCATCTTCATCATCGAACTCATCTTCGTCATCGAACTCGTCCTCGTCCTCATTCCTTTTTTCCTGATCCAGGACTTCATCTTTGGGTGTTTCCGTCTGTTTATCGGCGGATACCTGCGTTTGCTGGGCCAGAAGCAAGCCGGGCAGTTCGATTGGCTCATTGTTGATCTCTGCGGCAAAGCCATGGCTGCAAAAGATGACTAAAAATGCTGCCATGGCACCAAGGTACAAAGCCATTTTCACGGAATTTCGGCCCATTTGACCTCCTGCGGATCATGTCTCGACTTAACTCTGGCCCACTTTTTTGCGCAGAATCTCCAGCAATTTATCGGGGGAATCCTTGGACAGGATCTGCCGAAACTGGGTGCGGTAGTTCTTGACCATGCTCACCCCTTCAATGATGACATCGTAAACCTTCCAGCTCCCGGTCTTGTTGCTGAGCCGGTAAAAAAGCGGAATCTTTTTGCCATCGGATGTCTGCAGGTAACTCTGGACTTCAGCCCGGCCCTTTTTGAGTATGATTTCCTTTTCAAAAAGCACCTTCTGGTCCGAGTAAGCCAGCAGCCGGTCGGCGTACACCCCCTGCAGCAACTTCTTGAACAGACCCACGAATTCGGTTTGCTGCTCGCCGCTCATTTTTTTCCATTCCCGGCCCAAAGTCCGGCGGGAAAGGGCCTTGAAATCAAAAAAAGGTTCGATTTGCTCGCTGATAATCGCAATCTTTTCATCCTTGGTTTTGGCCTTGAAGTCTGAAGATGCCAGGATTTTAAGCAGACCGTTAACTGCGGTTTCCACCGTGGCTTTCGGCGTGGTGGCATGTGCCTGCAACGGAATCATCACCGCCAAAACAATTAATATAAGCAGCCCGACATATCTTTTGCTCATCTGAACCTCCTTATTGAAGCCTTATCCTACTTTTTCCCATCCGTTACGGCATGCGCGCTGCGCTTTGCTGCGGCCGTCGCTATTTGCTGTTCACATCGCCGAAGGCATACTTGCTGATCAAATCCATGATGTCCGTGGGCGAATTGGTGTCAGTGATCGTGTCGCCGTCGGCCAGCAGATCACCGCCCCCGCCTGGATCAATGGCCACGTACTTGTCGCCAATGAGCCCCTCGGTTTTAATGGAAGCAATCGCATCGTCATAGATCTCGATGCCCTTTTTGATCGTCAGGGCCACCACCACCTGCTGGTTTTCCTGGTCCAAGCTGAATTTTTTCACCCGCCCGACCTCCAGGCCCAGCATCTCCACGGCGTTGCCCTCCCGCAGGCCGGTCACCTGATTGAACTTGGCAATCAATGTATAGGCATTTGCACCGGAAGCGCCCACTTTGCCAAGTTTAACGGTCATGTATCCAATGGCCAGCAGACCGATGACCACAAAAATCCCCACCACTGTCTCCTTGGAATATTTTTTCATTACGCTTTTCCTCCGCGTGCACATTCAAATCGTGCGATCTCTTTCTGGTTAAACCGGGCAAACTCCATCACCGATTCAATTTCTATCTGGGGTTTTCCCTGGGCCAGTCCGGCCAGCACGCTGAACTGGATCCTGCCCTCCGGAAACGTGGTCGGCCTGTCTCCCTCGGCCGGGATCTCGATAATTTCAAGCCCCGCGTAATCCTGTATTCCGTGTTCTTTAAAATCCCGCGTAAAATTTTCCATGATCCGCTCAGCCTCCTCTATATCGGAATAAGGCAGCACCGTGGCATATTCATTGATGGTCTGCCGCGAGGAAAACCCGCCCACCGCGCCAAAATGCTTATTGATGTAAGATCCCAGCGCGCGGATAATCTGCTGGGCCGCGTCATGGCCCAGGGTGTCGGCAATGGCATCCAAATCGTCGATGGCAAACACCGCAGCGGCGTAAGAAGCATCAGCCTGGCGCTGGCTCAAGTCGCTCTGGTAGCGCACCTTGAACTGGCGCCGGGAGTACAGCCCCGTCAGTTCCTGGCCCAGGTTTTCAAGGCTGGAAATCAGCTCCTGGCGAAACGGATGGTCAAAAGCTTCAAAGTCTTCAGGAGTTCCCTGGAAAACAATCTTGCGGTCATAAAGGGCCAGGATGCGGTTGGAGATAAAATACACATCCGGAATTTCATGGCTGATCAACAAGGCGGTGAACCCGAAGCGTTTCTGGTAGTCGGCCACCATGCTTAAAATGGCGTTTTTACGGATGGGATCCTGGCCCGTGGTCGGCTCGTCAAACAGCACGATGTTCGGATCGGTTACCAGCGCGCGCGCCAGCGCCGCTCTTTTCTGCATGCCGCCGGAAATCTCCGAAGGGTATTTGTCGGCCACCTCGGTCAATTCAGTCTGCTCGATGCGCGCCATGGCCTTTTGCTCGATCTCTTTTTTTTTCAGCTTGGTTGTGTACTTGAGAGGCAGCGCCACGTTTTCAAAGACCGTCATGGAGTCGAACAGGGCGTTGTTTTGAAACATGTAACTGATCTGACCGATGTAGGCATTCCATTCGGACTTGCTCATCCGGTCAATGGGCTTGCCCCGGAACAGGATCTGCCCCTCATCGGGTTTGAGCATCCCGATGATATGCTTGAGAGTGACACTTTTGCCCGTGCCCGACAGCCCGATCAGGGTGGTCACCTCACCCTCATAAATCGAGAAATCAATGCGGTCCAAAATATTGCGATCGCCGAATGACTTGCTGACCCCTTTAAATTCAATGATAGGCTCTCTGCGAGTGTCCATGCCGTTTCCTAGAGTAAAAATGAAGTGACAACGTAATCGGAAATCAGGATCATCACGCACGAGATGACCACCGCCGAAGTGGTGGACAGGCTCACACTTTTGGCCCCGTAACTGTCTGTGCGCATGTGGGTGAAAAAGCCCTGAAAGCAGCAAATGGTTACAATCAATAACCCGAAGACAATGGCCTTGATAAACCCGCCCCGGATATCCTCCATCTGGGTGCTGGCCACCACACGGTAAAAGTACGAACCAGAATTGACCCCCAACAGCAAACAGGCGCTGACCCAGGCGCCGATAATGCCGATGAGATCAAAAAAGGCCGTTAAAATCGGGAAGCTGATAATAGCGGCAGCAATGCGCGGACTGATTAAAAAGCCCAGCGGATCGATACGCATGGTGGTCAACGCGTCAATCTGCTCAGAGATACGCTGGATGCCGATTTCGGCGGTCATGGCTGAACCCGCCCGCGCCGTAATCATAATCGCCGCCAATACCGGGCCCATCTCCCGAATCAAGGTCAGGGAAATGGCCGTTCCCAGCACCCCCACTGAGCCGAATTTGACCAGGACGTGATACAACTGCAGCCCGAGGACCATACCCGTAAAAAAGCCCACCAGGACAACGATCTGCACCGACCGGGCTCCGATAAAATAGATCTGCTGAAGAATTTCCGGGATGGCCTTGATCCGAAAAATCATGAAAAAAGAGCGGAAAAAAAAGATGGCCAGCGCCCCCAGATCATTGTTGAGCTGGATGGTTTTGAGGCCAAAGAAATCAAAAAAGGCGCTCACCACACTTTTGGCCGGCCGCAATGCCTCTGCGCCTGCGCTTGCCGGTGCCGTAGAATCATCTGCCATGGTGTATCTTTCCTTTTCAAATGGGCTGGGTCATTCCACGCGCTGCCGTTTCAGTCGTTTGCCGAATCTCCCCCAAAGAACCGGGGAAACAAAAGCAAAATTACCATAACCGCCCAAAAAAGTAAACAAAAAATCCCCATGGGATTGTAAACCAGTGGCGCCTGAATACAGACAAGATTGGGCATTGATCCAATACCTGTTCGGCGACAATCCCGGAGATGCTAGAAAAAGGACTGATCCCCAAATTCCTTGGTGTATTTATCAATTACTTTGGCAAAGTGTTCGATGAACTTGTCCATCCGGTTGCCCTCGGCCTTCAGAAGATCCTCGGCGATGTCGGAGGCCCTGGCGTATACCTGTTCGAACTCATGGTCCTCCAACCCGCTGATCTCTTTTGCATCTTCTTTTGAGATATGACCGGTGTGTGCAAACACCGAAGCCAGCACCCCATTCATTTTCTTGACCGCCTGTTTTGGCATTTTTCCCCCCTCTCAAATTCCAGTTGTATCTAAACATTCCCTAACATCAAGGTCGGTTGCTTATACACCGATTCAGGTGTCAATTGCAACCCCCGCGCACAGCAGGGGCGCATCGTTTAAACAATATAGTTGCCAAAAACTCCCGGAGTGTTTAAAGTGATAAAGGAGATTTGCCCATGTCACGTAATTTATACATTGCCGCCATGGAGCCGCGCAGCGGTAAATCCGTGGTATCCCTGGGGCTTATGGAGCTGCTGTCCCGGCGGTTGCATAAAATCGGTTTTTTTCGCCCCATCATCCCGGACGTGGAGCGCGACAACAACATCGAACTGATCCGCAGTCGCTACAATTTAACAATCCCCTATCAAGACATGTATGCCTGCCGCCATGAAGAGGCCCGCAAAATGGTCGGTGCCGGCAGCTATGACGGCCTTTTAAAAATCATTCTCGCCAAATACAAGGCACTGGAAAGCCGCTGTGATTTTGTGCTGTGCGAGGGCACGGATTTCACAGGCGTTTCAACTGCCTTCGAGTATGATTTCAATGCGGATGTGGCCAACAACCTGGGATGCCCCGTTGTGGCGGTGGTCAACGGGCAGGGGAAATCCCCCCGTCAGGTCATCGACGCCCTGGGGGTCACCCGGGAGTTTTTCGAAACCCAGGGCTGCACCATGGTGGCCACCCTGATCAACCGCGTGGATCCCCAACAGGCAGCTCCCATTGAGGCGCTGATCGGGCAGCAGCCGGCGGCAAAAGAACCGGCCTATGTCCTGACCGAAGAACCCCTGCTGACCAAACCGACGGTGGGGGAAATCGCAGCAGCCTTGGACAGCCGGCTGCTGCAAGGCGATTCGGACGGACTGAACCGCACGGTTGCCAATATCAAGATTGCCGCCATGAACTTGCCGCGCTTCCTGGACTACGTCACGGAGGGGACCCTGATCATCACCCCGGTGGATCGCTCGGATGTCATCCTCGGCACCCTGGCGGCCACCATTGCTGAAACCTATCCGAATATCTCCGGCCTGCTGCTGAGCGGCGGACTGGCACTGGAAGCCCGGGTGCAACGGCTGGTGGAAGGATTTGAAAAAAAATCGCCGATACCCATCTTCAGCGTGGATGCCGACACGTTCACCAGTGCGATGAAGGCCGCCGCGGTAAGGGCCGCGCTGACCCCGCAAAACGATCGCAAGATCGCCGCCGCCCTGGGGCTTTTCGAATCCCGGGTGAACATCTCAGAAATTGAAGACCGGATTTCAGTGGCGTATTCCACCCGGGTGACCCCGATCATGTTTGAATACAAGCTCATTGAGTGGGCCCGGACGGACCGGCAGCATATTGTTCTTCCCGAAGGTGATGACGAGCGTATCCTGCGGGCCACCGAACTGCTGCTGCAACGCAATGCGGCCGATATCACCCTTTTAGGCAGTCCAAAAGAAATCCGCCAAAAAATCGCGGCACTGGGACTCAACCTGGAAAAAATCCCCATTGTGGATCCCTTAAATTCCGAACTGCTTGAACGCTATACCCGCACTTACTATGACTTGCGCAAGCACAAGGGAATTTCCATGGCCATGGCCCGGGACGCCATGTCGGATGTCAGCTTTTTTGGCACCATGATGGTCTACGAAGGGACAGTGGCCGGCATGGTGTCCGGCGCGGTTCACCCCACCGCCGATACCATCCGCCCGGCCCTTCAGATCATCCGGACCCGGCCCGGGGTGTCCATTGTCTCCAGCGTATTTCTGATGTGCCTGGAAGACCGGGTCCTGGTGTACGGAGACTGCGCGGTAAACCCGGACCCCGATGCGCAACAGCTGGCGGACATCGCCATCAGCTCGGCGGATACTGCCGTGCTTTACGGCATCGAACCGCGGGTGGCCATGTGCTCGTATTCCACCGGGATTTCCGGCAAGGGCAAGGATGTGGACAAGGTGCGTGAAGCCACCCGCCTGGCGCGACAGCGCCGGCCCGACCTGAAAATCGAAGGCCCCATCCAGTACGATGCGGCCGTGGATGCCGGGGTAGCCAAAACAAAAATGCCGGACAGCGAGGTGGCCGGACAGGCCACGGTCTTTATCTTCCCGGACTTGAACACCGGCAACAATCTTTACAAGGCGGTTCAGCGCTCCGCGGGGGCTGTGGCCATCGGCCCGGTGCTGCAAGGATTGAAAAAACCGGTCAACGATCTGAGCCGCGGCTGCACCGTGACCGACATTGTCAACACGGTGGCCATCACCGCCATCCAGGCCCAGCAGACCAAATGACGGTGAACTTTTCATCTCCCCGTTGAAAACCGCGAAAAAAAGCTTATGTTACCCGTTAACCGGGCGCATACCGTCAAAACAATAATGGCTTAAAAGTCGGGCGAATCGGCTGCCAACTGAGCGCAATATGCATTTTGGTTGAGCGCCATTGTCCCTTTGGGGAAAAAAGCCAGCGGGTCGGTGGGCGTTAAAAATTGCAAGCTGTTTGAGGCGCAACGCGC
>JAOZPY010000081.1 GCA_029932495.1 Desulfobacterales bacterium | reverse complement strand
TTACAAGAATAAAAAACTTGATTTTATTTTTTTATTTTTTTATTATATAAAAATAGTTTTCGCATAGAGAAATATTTTTCTGCAAAATGGAATATTTAATGGCTGATCCATTCCAGTCCCGTTATTTTATTAATTCGCTGGCCAGAGGCTTGGCTGTTCTTGGAGTTCTTGCCGATGCCGGAGAAGCGGTGAATCTTACTTTTATTGCCAATAGTTTGGGTATCTCCATGGCGACGGCGTATCGCTTCATGTATACTCTTGAGTCGTTGGGTTATGTTGAACGTGATTCCGATAACAGAACGTATCAGCTGAAGCCAAAGATTTTGTCTTTGGGACATAACTATTTTAATTCATCCAACCTTTGGCAGTCTGCTCATCCCTACCTGTTGAAGGCCTGCCGGGAGCATGGAGAAACTTTCAATCTTGCGGTGTTGGATGATATCAACATTTTGTACATCGACCGAGTTAAGACCCAGAAGATTCTAGATATCAATCTTGAGATAGGTTCCAAACTGCCGGCTTACTGCACTTCCATGGGGCGGGTGTTGTTGGCGGCTCTACCGATAGATGAAGCCCAGGAGCGGTTGCGGCAAGCTGAGCGGAAATCACTGACGGCGACGACCGTTACCTCTCTGGAATCGTTGATGAGCATTATTGATGATGTTCGCCGTCAGGGCTATGCGATTAACAGTGGAGAAATGGCGCCCGAGCTGAGGTCAGTAGCGGCACCTGTTTACAATAGCGATGGAAAAGTAGCGGCAGCGGTAAATATTGCTGTTAATGCTAGTCAGTATGATGAAGAACGGCTGCGTCGGGAAGCAGTGCCGGCCGTTATTGGCGTCGCAGGTGCTATCTCCCTGGCATTGGGATATCAAGAACCAAGGAGCAAAAAGTGACAGCATCTCACGTGTTTTTGCGGCGCTGGGACAAAACGCTGCCCACGGCGGTCCGAGGTTCCGGGATTTGGCTTGAAGATGTCGATGGCAAGCGATACCTGGACGCTTGCGGTGGTCCGATATGTGTTAATCTTGGTCATAGTCGGGAGGAGATAGCCAAGGCAATAAGTTTGCAAGCTGCCTGCCTGGAATATGCCCATCCAACCATGTTTGCTGTGCCGGTTGTTGAACAGTTGGCTGAACGGCTGGCAATGATCACGCCACCGGGAATAGAGCGCTTTTATTTTCTTTCAAGTGGCTCAGAAGCGGTGGAGGCAGCCATCAAGTTTGCCCGTCAGGTCCATTTGGCAGCTGGTCGAAAGGAGCGTTATCGGGTTATTTCGCGATGGCAGTCGTATCATGGCTGTACACTCGGGGCTCTTTCAGCAACCGGCAAATCCGGTATGCGCAAGCCTTTTACCCCGCTTCTTTCACCTCATATTATCCATATCCCACCGCCTTATTGTTTGCGCTGCCATTACAAGCTTACCTTTCCAGCCTGTAACCTGCGCTGTGCCTATGCCTTAGAGGATGCCATTAATCTTGAGGGTTCGGAAACCATTGCCGCTTTTATAGCGGAGCCGGTGTGTGGTGCAACGCTAGCTGCTGTTGTCCCGCCAAAAGAGTATAACCAAGTGGTGGCTGATATATGCCGCCGCCATGGTGTCCTGTTTATTCTAGACGAGGTAATGACTGGTATGGGGCGCACCGGAACCTGGTTTGCCGCGGAGCATTTTGGTTTGCAGCCTGATATTATTGTTCTCGGAAAAGGGCTTGGCGGTGGTTATCTGCCGCTGTCGGCAATCGGTTGCCGGGAGGAACAGGTGAGCTCTGTGGTAGATACATTCGGTGGTTTTATCCACGGGCATACCTTTTCACACCATCCAGTGACAGCCGCCGCCGGTCTTGCGGTTATGGATATTATTGAGCGGGAACAGTTACTGCCGCAGGTTCAGAGGATGGGGCGGTTGCTTGGTGAATTACTTGTCCCCTTGACCGATCATCCCCATGTTGCCGATGTGCGTGGTATTGGCTTGATGTGGGGGATTGAATTTGTTGCTGATCAGAAAACTTGTACATCGTTCAGCCGCAGTGAAAAGGTGACCGAACGGCTATTTGATGCCCTGATGAAAGCTGGCATTCTGGTTTATAAGTGCGCCGGGGTTGCCGGTAATGAGGGTGACGCGATTATGCTAGGTCCACCGTTTATCATTACGGAAGATGAACTGTCATTAATGGTTCACACTTTGCGGAAAGTCGTAGAAGATTTTTTTTGAAAGGGCTTTCTGTATTGACTGATTGAGGTTGTCGTTGTTTTATTTTTTTGTTGCTGGTCGTTCAGCTTGGCTCGTTTATTGTTAACTGTTGTCTGGAGGGAGGAGAGAAGGAAATGAAAAAAAGTATGGTGTGCATGGTGTTCGTGGTTTTGTTGATTTTTATAGGCAGTGCTGGCTTTGTTGCCGCGGAGACACTTAAAATTGGGGTTGTCGGCCCGCGGACCGGTACTGCAGCGGCCACCGGAAAATCATTTACCGAGGGCATTAAACTGGCAACTGATTATGTTAATGCTCATGGTGGGGTGCTTGGTAAAAAGATGGAAGTTGTTTTTGAGGATACCGCTGGATCCCCAGATAAAGCAGCTTCTGGTTTTGAACGCCTGGTTACCCGTGACAATGTTGTCATGGTTCTTGGAGAAAGCCATTCGTCAGCAGCATTGGCTGAAATCGAGGTGGCAAACCGCCTCAAGATACCGTTTATCGTTGCCGAAGCCTGGGCCGATCCGATTACCGCAAAGAATTATAAGTTTGTTTTCCGTGCCGGTCCTTCAAATTCCGGGGTGGTCAATGAAACTATCGCTAAATGGGTAATTCATGAAGGCTTCAAGAAGGCTTATATTGTTGCGGAAAACACCGATTGGGGTTTAGGAATTGGCAAGTTGTGTGAGAAGGCTTTAAATGCGGCCGGCATTGCCAATAAAACCGTGGTAACTGAACGAAAAGGTCAGGATCATTATACGGAATTAGCGAAGATCAAGGCATTTAATCCGGATGTCATTCTGGCGTTTGTGTATGGTACTGGGCTGCATTACTTTGTTGCTCAGGCCGGTGAGGTGCATCTGACCCCGAAAGCAATCATTTTAGATGGTGCCGGCCCACCCAGCCTCTGGCCTGATTTTTGGAATAACGTTGGTGATTACGGTAACCTGGAATGCTTGGTATCTTCAATGCACAAAGATGTTGAGCTGACCAAGTTGGCAACCTTGTTCCGCAAAAATTATGAAAAAGAATTCGGCAAGGCACCTACCGATTATAAGTCCCGCTCAATCTTTGATGTTGTTCTTATTGCTGCCGATGCCATTAACCGGGCTGGTACGACGGATGCGAATGCTCTGGTGGATGCCCTTGAAAAAACCAGCCTGACCGTAACTCGTGGCCAGGTTGCTTTCGGTACGACGAAGGGTGGCCCCGAATACCATCAGTGGATGCCGCCTATGCTGGTCATCCAGTGGCAGGATAAAAACCAGATAGTGCTCTATCCGCCGGCTGGAGCAACTGGATCTCTGAAACACAAATAGTTTTTATTTTTTAACAGAGGCTAACCGGAAGGAGAGGTAACTCCTCTCTTTCCGGCGTAATCCTAAGGTAATCCATGTTTCTTCTTGCATTGACGAACGGCTTGGTTATCGGCATTATTTATGCGCTAGCAGCACTGGGAGTATCTCTCGTGGTAGGCATCATGAATGTCGTTAATTTTGCCCACGGTGAGTTTTACATCCTTGCCGGTTATTTCAGTTATCATTTTGCTAATACTCTGGGAATGAACTACCTAGCGGCGATGATGCTGTCTGTCGGGTTGGTGCTTATTTTCGGGATGATCATCGAGGTTCTCTTAATCAGAAAAACTTATGGCGATGATCTCTACTCACTGATCCTAACATTTATTCTCTCAATTGTTCTACAGAACACATATCTACTGGTTTTCGGTCCCTATCCAAATAAACCGCCAAACTGGGTAAAAGGAGCGACTAATGTTTTTGGACAGTTTTATTATGGCAATCAGCGTCTGGCTGCCTGTGGTGCCGGGCTGGTGGTGATTGCCATTGTATACCTGATGCTGAAAAAAACCTGGTTTGGTCGTATGCTTAGGGCCACCAGTCAAGATAGAGAAGTTGCCGAGCTAAATGGGGTGAACACCACGGCCCTCAATATGTTGAGCTTTGGTTTGGGTTGCGCTTTGGCTGCTGCTGCCGGGGTTATCTTGAGCCCGATTTTTCCGGTTACCCCGACAGGTGGAATGGCTGTCGCTTTGACGGCTTTTGTCGTTGTCGTTCTCGGGGGAATGGGGTCATTCTGGGGTTGCGTAGTCGGTGGTTTGATCATTGGACTGGTTGAGAATTTTGGTGCGGCGTTCATCTCTTCCGGCTACCGGCATGTGTTCGGTTTTATTATCCTGATTTTTGTTCTGCTTGTCCGACCAGCGGGGCTGTTTGGTAACCGTGAAATATGATATTTCATTTCGCCGAGTGTGACAGCCTATGTTTGTAGAATCGGTGTGTTTGTTTTGGTGGAGTTGCTGAGTGAAGAATACGAAAGTGATCCTGGCATGCATAATTGTCGGCCTGTTTGGGATTTTGCCGTTGGGTTTGAATGTCTATCAGCAGCATGTCATGATTGTCTGTCTGTTTTATGTCATGATGTCTGCCAGTTGGAATCTACTAGCGGGCTACACTGGTCAGGTGTCTTTTGCCCATGCTGCCTTTGCTGGGATTGGTGCCTATACTTCGGGAATTCTGGCGGTGAAAGCCGGGCTATCGCCGTGGCTCGGAATCCCCTTGGGGGTGTTGTTTGCGGCGGTCATCGGTTTTGGGGTTGGTTTGCTTTGTTTGAAAATGGGTGGCATCTACCTGTCGCTTACCACCCTTGGGGTTTCCGAAATTTTCCATATTATTATTAACAACGAATACGAAATAACCCGAGGTACTATGGGGCTACAGGTCCCAGGATTGTTGGTAGAGTACTCAAAAACGGGTTACTTCTATATTATGCTGGTAACGGCCATTGTTTCCTTACTGGTGATTTACTGGATGATTCATTCAAATATTGGTCTCAATTTCAGGGCTGTTCAGAACGATGAAAAGGCAGCTGCGTCCCTCGGCGTCGATGTTATTCGCATTCGGGTGCTGGCATTTACTGTGTCCAGTGCCTTGGCAGGCCTGGCAGGCGGTGTTTATGGACACTATCTTTTACTGATTACGCCGGAAATTCCTTCTCTGGACCAACAATTTCTGGTGCTATCAATGACCATTATCGGTGGTATGGGATCATTTATTGGGCCGATTATTGGCGCCTTTACACTGGAAATATTATCTGAATACATTCGTGGCTATGGTGAGTATCACGTGCTGGTTTTTGGTTTGATTGCCTTGAGCATGGCGCGGTTTGCCCCCAACGGTGTTGTCGGTCTGGTTCAGGCTGGATGGGCAAAAAGGTCAACTTCATAGTTTGGGTGCGTTTGGCATACCTGATGTGACGATACGAGGAGCATATGCTGAAAGGTAATGGATTATGTAAGAATTTCGGCGGTGTCGCAGCCCTGAATGATGTTGATATCAGCCTCGAAAAAGGTTCTCTTATCGGTCTGATCGGGCCGAATGGGGCTGGAAAAACCACCCTGTTCAATGCCATTGCGGGAGCCTTCTCCCTGTCATCGGGAAATCTGGAATTCAACGGCAAGTCCCTTAATGGCAAAAGCGCCAACCATATATGCCGGCTGGGAATAGCCCGGACATTTCAGGTACCGCGTCCCTTTGCCGAAATGACCTGTCTGGAAAATGTTTTGGTTCCTCTGGTTAACCGGTCCCGTGTAGGAGAACGGACTGCTTTGTTGCAAGAAGGGCGGGAAATATTGGATTTTGTCGGGCTTGGAAACCGAGACGATATCCTGGCGAAAGAGCTGAATTTAGTGGAAAAAAAACGTCTGGAAATGGCTCGGGCTCTTTGTACCAATCCGCAGCTGTTACTACTTGATGAGGTGCTTGGTGGGCTGAATACCCAGGAGATTGGAGCGGCGGTGGATCTGATCGTTAACTTGTCTGAAAAGCGTGGTATTGCCGTACTGTGGATCGAACACGTGATGGGAGCAATTATGGGGGCAGCGGAGCGCATCATTGTCCTTGATCAGGGGGAAAAACTTATGGAGGGAACTCCGGAAGAAGTGGCGCATGATCCAAGAGTCATTCATGCGTATTTAGGAGCATAGGTGTTGATGGCGATGCTGGAGATTACAGGTATTGATATATTCCGTGGTGAAACGCAGGTTTTGTGGGATATTTCGTTGACCGTTGAAAAGGGAGAGCGAGTCGCAATTCTTGGCAGCAACGGAGCAGGGAAATCGACCTTGTTGGCTGCAATTATTGGAATGTTGAAGCCTACAGCCGGTTCGATTCTGTTTCATGGCCTACCCATTACCGGTAGCCGACCGTTTGAGAATACCCGTCGGGGGCTTGCTTTGGTGCCTGAGGGCCGGCGGGTATATAAGGAAATGTCGGTTATCGAAAACCTTAAAATGGGTGCCTACCCGAAGCGGGGTAGGAGCAGGATGGCGGAGACCATGGAAGAGGTGGTGTCATTGTTTCCCATCCTTGGTGAGCGGCGTGAACAGTTGGCCGGAACGTTGTCGGGCGGTGAACAGCAGATGCTGGCTATAGGTCGGGCTTTGATGAGCCGTCCGGAGCTGCTGCTTGTCGACGAACTGTCTTTGGGGCTGGCACCGGTGATTACCAAGGAAATATTCCGGGTTCTCATGCAACTCGGGCAGGAAGTTACCATTCTGATGGTTGAACAGAATGTTGAGCAAGCGCTGAAATATTCTCAGCGGGCGTATGTTTTGGAGAGCGGTCGGGTGGTTCGGGAAGGTGATTCCCGGGTTTTGGGGGAGGATCAGGGAATCCGCCGTGCATACCTGGGCATGTGACAATCAAAATCGACACCGGGATGGGAGGATGCACAATGTCTGGATGGGTTGGCACTATTTTACGGGTTAATCTTAAACATGGAACTGTCAAGGTTGAACCTCTAGATGAGTGGCGGGCGAAGGCGTTTATCGGTGGCCGCGGTGTGGGAATTAGTTATATGCTTGACGAGGTTGATCCTGCCTGTGATCCTCTCGGGTCAGAAAATAAACTGATTATGATGACGGGACCGCTGTCCGGTACCTCTGCTCCTACCGGAGCCCGGTACATGGTGATGACCAAGTCTCCACTGACTGGAGCGATTACCTGTTCCAATGCTGGTGGTCATTTCCCGGCAATGATGAAAAAGACCGGCTTCGACGGTATCATCATTGAAGAATCGTCACCTAGTCCGGTGTACCTGTGGATCACCGATGGTCTGGCGGAACTGCGCCCTGCCGACCATCTGTGGGGCAGAAACGTCCATGAAACCGATGATCTGTTGAAGAAGGAGACCCATCCTGAGGCGCGAACCGCCTGCATCGGCCCAGCAGGGGAGCGGCTGGTCTTGTTTTCTTCTATTATGAATGATCGTGACCGTGCAGCCGGTCGCTCCGGGGTTGGTGCCGTGCTTGGTGCTAAGAAACTTAAGGGTGTGGTTGTCTATGGTACTGGTAAAGTTCCTTTATATGATAAGGATCTTTTTGAATCGCTAACCAGTAAATTTCTTAAAAAATTCCGTGACTCTTGCAATGGTAAAGTGCCTGGTCTGCGTCAGTATGGTACGGCCAAAACGATCACCGGGACCCAGGGTATCGGTGTCTTGCCAACCAGGAATTTCCAGCAGGGGACCTTTGAACATTGGCAGAATATCGGTGGTGAAACGCTGACCGAACAGTTTTTGGTCAAGGCAAAAGCCTGCTACAGCTGTCCTATTGCTTGTGGGCGGGTGACCAGAATCGCCGATGGCCCTTATGCTGGAGAAGGGGAAGGCCCGGAGTATGAAACCATCTACGCTTTGGGGAGCAACTGTGGCATAGGTGATTTGGGAGCAATTACCAAAGCGAACTATATCTGCAATGAGATGGGGATGGATACTATCTCCATGGGGTCGACCATTGCCTGTGCCATGGAGATGTACGAAAAGGGCATCTTGTCAGAGGAGGAAATCGGTCGACCGTTGCATTTTGGCGATGCTGAGGCGGTCGTTGCACTCTGCCGTCAGACGGCACTGCGGGAGGGATTCGGTGACCGACTGGCTGCAGGCAGCTTGAAGTTGGCCCGTTCGTGCGGTCAAGAAGAGTTTGCGATTGTTGTCAAAGGTCAAGAGTTCGCCGGTTATGATCCCCGAGGTGAGAAGGGGATGGGTCTTGCGTATGCCACTTCCAATATTGGTGCCAGTCATATGCGCGGTGACCCAGCTTATATCGAAATTTTGGGGGTTCCCACGCTTGTTGATCCTCTCAGCTGGGAAGATAAACCACAGTTGGTGAAAGATTGGCAGGATACTTTTGCCGTTATTGATGCTGCCGGGCTGTGCGTTTTTTTCTCGGTGCGCAATTATGTGACCCAGACGCGTGATATCCGGCCTGAAGGGATTCTTGAACTGCTGAATGCGGCCACCGGTGCTGATTATACTATGACTTTGCTGATGCAGTGTGCGGAGCGAATTATCAACGCCGAACGGTTGTTTCTGGTACGGGCCGGGTTCAGTGCCAAAGATGATACGTTGCCGATCCGCATCCTTCATGAACCGCTTTCCGACGGTCCTGCTAAAGGGCAGGTATGTGAGCTGGAGAGAATGCTGCCGGTCTATTACGACCTGCGCGGTTGGACAGTTGATGGGATTCCGCATGCAAAGACATTGGCACAATTGCAGCTAGGGTAACATTTGTCCTCAATGGAGTGGGTTTCTTGAAAAAAAATTTTACCAGAGGTGATAGTACGTGGAGAAACTGATTATTACAGTTGCACCAACCGGTTCATTGCCTAAAAAGAAAAACAACCCGGCGGTGCCCATTACCCCTCGAGAGATTATTGAAGAGGGTGTGCGTTGCGAAGCAGCAGGGGCAGCTATCTTTCATCTCCATGTTCGCAATCCGGTGGATGAGTCACCCTCACCAGACTACGAGCTGTTTGCCGAAGCTTATCAAGGTTTGAGAGAGAGAACAAATCTGATTGTCCAGATTTCAACGGGTGGCCGTGCTGGTATGGACTATGAACAGCGTGCGAGGCGGCTACAATTACGTCCAGAGATGGCAAGCTTGACGACCGGTTCGGTAAACTTTCCTGACAGTGTCTATGAAAATAGCCCGGCTCTCATCGAATCCTTGGCAAAAGATATGCAAAAGTTGGGAATAAAGCCGGAAATGGAGATTTTTGATACCAGCATGATCAGCAATGCTCTGGATCTCCAGCGCCATGGTCTGGTTGATGCACCACTTCATTTTGATTTTGTCATGGGTTTGAAGGGGGCAATTCCAGCGACAGTTGAAAATCTTGTTCATCTGCGTCAAAAGATTCCTGGTGATGCCACATGGAGTGTTGCTGGTATTGGTCCGGCCCAGTTGGCAATGAACCTCCATGC
>JAOZPY010000080.1:3956-9477 GCA_029932495.1 Desulfobacterales bacterium | reverse complement strand
CCAGGTAGATTTCATTGAGATAAATTTCCAGGATCTCGTTTTTGTCATAGTTCAGTTCGATGATGGTGGCGATGAGAAGTTCCCTGAGCTTGCGGGTCAGGGTGCGTTCCGGGGTGAGGAAATAATTTTTAGCCAGCTGCTGGGTCAGGGTCGATCCGCCCTGGCGCACGGAGCCGTGTCGCAGGTTGGTTACCAGCGCCCTGAAAATTCCCCGCAGATCAATACCGTGGTGTTGGAAAAACCGGCTGTCCTCGGCTGCCAGCACCGCATCGATCAGATGCCGGGGAACCTGGTCGATGGCCACCAGCCGGCGCTGTTCGCGTTCGGGCCCGAAAAAAAGCCGGATTTCCTCGGGCTCAAGTTCCAGCAGGGCAACGGCCTGCCCATCATCGCGGCGCGTCATGGAGGTGATCATGTTGCCAGCCATTGCCATGCGAACCACAAAGCCCGGCCGGTTTTTCCAGGGGGTTGTCAGATCATGCAGATAAATCGTGAGCAGGCCGGATTGCTGCTGCATTTCGCCTTGTTGCACCGGCGGGCGGTCAACATGCCGGTAGCCCAGGGCCCGCAGTTTTTTGCTGAAAAGATCGGCATTGATGCGCTGGCCGGGATACAACAGGGTGGTGTCCGAAAACACCCGGGAGGGAATTGACCAGCGCCGGGCCGAAAAGCGCTGGTCAATTTGAGCGGCCAGGTGCCGGCCATAGAAAAATAAGGCCCCGGCGCAACACAGGATGATCAACAGAGTTATCCGGATGGTTTTTTTCAGCATGATCTGATTTTGGCAGTTTATGAATTGCCTTGTAATATGTCCAATAATTTGATCATATAATCCTATTCGATTCCCCTGAAAATTTCAATCCAAGGAGACACTGATGGCGTTATTCATTCGCAACACGCTCTATACCGGTCCCGTGCGCGCGGTGATCCTGGATTGGGCCGGTACGGCTGTAGACTATGGCTGCATGGGACCGGCGGCGGTTTTTGTGGAAGTGTTTAAAAAATTCGAAGTGGCGGTCACCATGGATGAAGCCCGGCAATTTATGGGGCTGGCAAAAAAAGATCATGTCCGCAGCATGTGCCGTCTGCCGTCGGTGAGTGACCGCTGGAAGGCGCAACACGGCCGTGCACCCGATGAAAGCGATGTTGCAGCGCTTTACGCGCAAACCGAACCGCTGATGGTGTCTGCCATTGAACGGCACGCGGAGCCGATTCCCGGCCTGCTGGAAGCCGTGGCCGCCTTTCGCGGGCAGGGGATCAAAATCGGCTCCACCACGGGTTACACGGCCCCCATGGTGGCGGTGCTCGCGCCGGCGGCGCAAAAACAGGGCTATACACCGGATGCCGTGGTTTGCGCCTCGGATGTCCCGGCCGGCCGCCCCTATCCCTGGATGTGCTTTCTGAACGCGGTCAAATTACAGACCTACCCGCTGGAAGCCATGGTTAAAATCGGCGATACGATCAACGACATCCAGGAGGGGCTCAACGCGGGGATGTGGACCATCGGGATCACCCAATCCGGCAACGAGCTGGGAATGACCCGGCAGCAGGTCGAACAGCTCGCACCGCCGGACCTGCGTCGCCGACTGGCCGATATCGAACAGCGCTTCAAGACCGCCGGCGCCCACTATGTTGCCGACGGCATCTGGCAATGTGCGCCCATTATCGATGAAATCAATCAACGCCTGGCCCGCGGCGAACGGCCGTTGCCCGCCGGCTAAGGTAAAATCATTAGATATGGGTTTGCCATGTTGTTTGAACCTGCCGGGAAAATAACAAACGGCAGCCAAATTTTAGGGGTCATTTTAGGAGACACCCAATTGAAAGGGAGGAAAATATGGCGCGAAATTCCATAACGGCCGGCTGGCGCTTGCTGGCGCTGATCGTCACCATTACCGCGATTTTTCCGGTGCAAAAAATATGCGCCGGGCAGGCCGGAACATTTACCGGGACCTGGATTGCCAGCGGCCGGCAGCAGTCCTTTGACTTCGTGCAGGGCCGGCAGGTGGGCACTTTCAAGCTGGCGGGAACTGTCAGCCTGGAAGACGGAATCCATGGGATCGATCACTTCTGGGCCGAATGCGTTGGCCTTGCAGACTCCGTATCCGGAGGCTCGACGCGCTGTGTCTGGCGCAGCCTGAAAGGATCGAAAGCTTACTGCGTTTTCAGCGGCCAGCCGCTGAAAAAAGGTGTCCGGGTGACCGGACAATTCGTTGGCGGCACCGGCAGCCTGAAAGGAATTTCAGGCACGTTGAGCTTCACTTGGAAGTCCACTTTTATCGATGAGGACCAGGATATGTTTACGGGGCAGACCATGGATCTTACCGGCAACTATCGTATTCCCTGAAGGGAGGAAAATTCATATGTGGATCGTTGAACTGATCGTCGTTTTGTTGTTCATTTTTCTGGGAGCCCGCCTGGGAAGCATCGGTATCGGGTTTGCCGGCGGCCTGGGGGTGCTGGTTCTGGCACTGGTTTTCGGCCTTAAACCGGGCACCATCCCCATTGATGTGATTCTGATTATCATGTCCGTGATCGCCGCCATCGCCACCATGCAGGTGGCCGGCGGGCTGGATTACCTGGTGCAGCTGGCTGAACGGGTCCTGCGCAGCAACCCGAAATACATCACTTTTCTGGCTCCGCTGGTCACATACACCATGACGATTTTTGCCGGCAGCGGCCTGACGGCCTTTTCCACCCTGCCGGTGATCGCCGAAGTGGCCAAGCGGGAGGGAATTCGCCCCTCGCGGCCGCTGTCGATTGCCACCGTCGCTTCCCAGATCGCCATCACGGCTTCTCCGATATCCGCGGCGGTGGTGTTTTTTGCAGCCGCCTTGGAGCCGTTGGGGGTTGATTACGTGAAGTTGCTGCTCATCTGTATCCCCAGCTCCTTTACCGCGGTGATGCTTGCGGCGGTCGTGACCAACTTTTTAGGCAAGGACCTCAAAGACGATCCGGTCTACCAGGATCGTCTCGCCCGGGGCCTGGTGGCGATGCCCGCCGACCATGAGAAGCAGCAACGACAAGAACTGCCGCCGGGCGCCAAAACCTCCGTGCTGATTTTTCTGATCGCGATTATTGCCGTGGTCTGCTATGCCATGGCCATCAGCAGCACGGTGGGACTGATCAAGGATCCGGTATTAAAGCGCGATGCCGCCATTATGACCTTCATGCTGGCAGCCGCGGCCGCCATTGCCCTGTTTTGCAAGATCGACTGCAACAAGGTGCTCAACGCCGCCACCTTTAAATCCGGCATGAGCGCCTGCGTATGTGTTCTCGGGGTGGCCTGGCTCGGCACCACCTTCGTATCGGCCCATCTCGAAGAAATCAACGTTTTTGCCGGGTCGTTGCTGGAGACCAGGCCGTGGCTGCTGGCGGTGGTGCTGTTTTTCGCCAGCATGCTGCTTTATTCCCAGGCCGCCACGACCAAGGCCCTGATGCCGGCGGCCATCAGCCTGGGGATCAGCCCGGTGGCGGCCATCGCCGCGTTTGCGGCTGTCAGCGCACTTTTCGTTCTGCCGACTTATCCGACCCTGCTGGCGGCCATCGAGTTCGATGACACCGGCTCCACCCGGATCGGCAAGTACGTATTCAACCATCCGTTTTTAATTCCCGGCGTGCTGACCATTAGCCTGGCCGTGGCCTTCGGTTTTCTGCTCGCCCCACTGATCATTTAAAATTTTAAATCATTTCCGGGTGAACCGTCCTTGATTATGGCAAAATAAATGGGTTATTGCCAAATTTTTCAACGAAAGTGAGGCGTATTGATCATGAATAAAATTGATGAGATTCTCAAAGGTGCATCCAAACGGATGGGTATTGATGAAGCCGAGTTGAAGATTTTTATTGACCATGGGCAGCAGCATACCTATGAGCCCGAAGAATGGCTGTTTCACGAGTCCACCCCGCGTCGATGGGGCGGTATCATTGTCGACGGGGAAGTGGAAATCGTGCGCGGTCTGCACGGTTCCACGAAACGGTACGCGGTATTGGGGCCCGGTGAAATGATCAGCGAAGACGCGTTTTTGGGTGATGTGCCCCATACCAGCGGCGCTTTCACGCGTTCCGGGGCGACGGTCTGGCAGATATCCACCGACCAGATCGAGGCCTTTCGCTTGGAAAAACCAGATCTTTTCTATCACATTGTGGCCCGTGTGGCGGCCAATATCAGTGAACGGCTCAGAGTGGTTTCCCAGAGCATCGCCCACGTTGAAAGCCCGGTGCATCTGAAAGGTGGGGTGCGCCTTGAACACGATTCACTCGGTGAGCGTGAGATCCCGGAGCCGGCTTACTACGGCGTACAGACGTTGCGGGCCATGGAAAATTTTCCCATCTCCGGTGTCTACGTTAAAAATTTTGAACACATGGTCGCGGGGCTGGCTTTTGTGAAAAAGGCCGCTGCCCTGGCCAACCAGCAACTGGGTGTGCTGGATGAAGAAAAGATGAAGGCTATTTGTGATGCCTGTGATGAACTTCTGGCCGGCAAACTGCATGAACATTTTACGGTGGATATGTTCCAGGGCGGTGCCGGGACTTCCACCAACATGAACGCTAACGAGGTCATCGCCAACCGGGGGCTGGAGATCATGGGGCACAAAAAGGGGCAGTACGAATTTTTGCATCCCAACGACCATGTGAACTGCTCCCAGTCCACCAATGATGCCTACCCGACATCCTTTAAACTGGCCGTGCTGCTGTCATTGAAAGACCTGCTGGGTGCGATGGATGAACTCAAACAGGCGTTGGAAGCCAAGGCGGCCGAGTTTGCCGATGTGCTTAAAATGGGGCGCACGGAAAATCAGGACGCCGTTCCCATGACGCTGGGCCAGGAATTTTCCGCCTATGCCGTGATGATCGAGAGCGCCATGGCGGCCCTGGATCGAACCAGCGAAGAATTTCATGCCATCAACATGGGGGCCACGGCCATCGGCACCGGCCTGAACAGCCCGCCGGGATATGCGGATCTGGTCACCCGGAAACTGTCGGAAGTCAGTGGTTTTAAGCTGCGCCGGGCGTCCAACCTGGTGGAGGCCACCCAGAATGCCGGCGCTTTTGCCCAGATGTCGGCCACCATGAAACGGGCCGCCGTTCAGATTTCCAAAATCTGCAACGACCTGCGCTGGATGTCCTCGGGACCGCGTTGCGGCCTGAACGAAATCAACCTGCCGCCCATGCAGCCGGGATCTTCCATTATGCCCGGCAAGGTCAATCCGGTGATTCCCGAACTGGTCAACCAGGTTTGCTACCAGATCATCGGTTATGATGCGGTGGTTTCCATGGCGGCCGAGGCCAGCGAGCTGGAGTTGTGCATGGCCGAGCCCATTATCGCCTATGACCTGTTGCACGGCATGTTGATCCTGAAAAACGCCTGTATCACCCTGGTCAGCCGCTGTGTCGTCGGCATCGAAGCCAACCGGGATGTCTGCCGGCAATATGTGGAAAACAGCATCGGGCTTGTGACCGCACTCAACCCGGTGCTCGGGTATGAAAAATCGGCGGCCATTGCCAAGGAGGCTTTGAA
>JAOZPY010000080.1:0-3856 GCA_029932495.1 Desulfobacterales bacterium | reverse complement strand
TGCCTGGCCGGCGAAATTGAACGCATCCAGCAAAAAGGGGAGATTACAGTCTCTTTGAATCGCGCGTATCCGCCTTTTTCCATGGAAAAAAACGGGAAAGTATTTGGGCTGGATATTGACCTGGCCAACCTGCTGGCCGATTCTTTGCACGTGAAAGTAAAATTCATCCGTCCCACAGACTATGGCCAGCAGATCCCCAACCTGCTGGCCGGCGAGTCGGACATCATTATCGCCGCCATGACACGCACGGTCGAGCGGGGGTTGAAGGTCAATTTTTCCGCGCCCTATTTCCAGGTCAGCCAGGCGGCCCTGGCCCGCAGGGATCTGCTGCCCGCCGGCGCGGATTCGTATTTCGATCTGCTGGAGATCAGGGGGCTGAAGCTGGGGGTCAAGGCCGGCACCACCCATGAGAAATTCGCCCGCCAATTGTTCCCCGCCGGGGCCATCCAGCGTTTTGCAACGGTTAGCGCGGCCGCGCAAGCATTGGTTAGGGGCCAGGTCAATGCGGTGGTGGCGGACTCGCCTTTCGTGCGTGTCTGGCACAACACCCATCCGCAGGATTATACCCGCATCGCGGCCCTGCTGGCTCCGGTTACCCGGGAATATTATGCTTTTGCCATCCGCCAGGGAAACCCCACGTTTCTTACCTGGTTAAACCTGTTTATTGACCAGGTTAAAAGCGACGGCACGCTGGATTTGCTGAATTATGAATATTTCGAGCAGATGTCGTGGGCCGGACTGAACACGGCACCGGGAAAAAGGCTGAATCGGGCGCAGTTTTTGAAAAACCGGTTTATCATGCGTAAAAAAACCGAAATTGAAAAAAGACGGCGGCAATTTCAGGGCCATGGGGACCCATACGAGTAGAAAGGGTTTTGAAAATTTTGACAAAGCACAATCGTTAAAGGGGGCTTTCATGAAGCTGTTCAACTGGTATTTCAAATCCAATCTGTTAACCCGCATCCTGCTGGGTCTGATCCTGGGAGCGGTCTGTGGAATTGTTTTTGGCCCTAAAATCGTATGGGTGCACCCCTTCGGCGAGATTTTTATCCGCCTGTTGAAAATGATCGTCCTGCCGGTGATCGTGTTTACCCTGACAGTCGGTGCTGCCAGTGTGCATCCCAGCCAGCTTGGCAGGGTGGGTGTTAAAGCATTGCTCATTTACATGATAACGACGGCCTTCGCCGTTTCCCTGGGGTTGTTGTTCGGCAATATTTTTCAACCTGGCGAAGGCATGAAAATAACCGCTGTGGCTACCAAAGCAGCGGCGACAATCAAGGTCAGCTCCCCTTCTCTGATCGATACCCTGATCAACGTCGTGCCCAAAAACCCTTATGGTGCCATTGCCGAGGGCAAAATCCTGCCGGTCATCTTTTATTGTCTCCTTTTCGGTATCGGCCTGGCTTATGTCAGAAACAGTGAGGATGAACGGATCCGCAAATCCGGTGAGACCCTGTTCCGGTTTTTTGACGGCAGCGCCGAGGTGATTTATCTGGTGGTTCAATGGGTTTTGCAATATGCGCCCATTGGCGTGTTTGCGCTGATTGCCGAGGTGTTCGGCAAACAGGGTGCCGAGGCCTTTGGCCCCCTGGGGCTGACCACCCTGGCGGTCTACCTGGCTTTTATGGCCCATATGCTGGTGGTTTACGGCGGCGGGCTGGCCATTTTCAGGATCAATCCGGTTGCCTTTTTCAGCAAGGCCAAAGAAGCCATCGTAACGGCCTTTGTTACCCGCAGCAGCGGCGGCACCCTGCCGGTCAGTATGGAGGTTGCGGAAACCCGAATGGGCATCTCCAAGGGGGTATTTTCATTTTCTCTGCCGCTGGGGGCGACCATCAATATGGATGGCACGGCCATTTATCAGGGGGTCTGTGCCATTTTTGTCGGTTTTGCCATCGGGGCCCCGCTGACTTTCCCCCAGCAGCTGACCATTATCGCCACGGCGGTGCTGGCCTCCATCGGCACGGCCGGCGTGCCCGGGGCCGGGGCGATCATGCTCATGATGGTGCTCGACTCCGTGGGCCTGAAAGTGGAGAGCGGAACCCCGGTGGCCATGGCCTATGCCATGATTTTCGGCATCGACGCCCTGTTGGACATGGGGCGCACCGCCTGCAACGTCACCGGCGATCTGGCCGTTACCTGCATTGTGGCCAAAACCGAAAAGCAAATGGACATCTCCTGCTGGCAGAAAGAAAAAAGGCCGGCCGGCCAACTGGCAGGATCAGGAATTTTGCGAAAAGCAGACCCTGGGCTTTGATGCCATGTGCCAGACGGTTGCCAACCTTGATGTCGACGCGGCCTGCAAGCGGGCCGGGGTAAGACGTGAGGAGCTGGAAAAAGCCGCCGGCCTTTGTGAAGGCGACACGGTGCGCATGACCAGCCCCCACGGATCGGTTCAGCTGCCGCTGAAGATCGACGCCAGCATGCAGCGCGGATATCTTTTTGCACCGATTCATTTCAGCGAGTCCAATTTGAGTTCCTTGATGAGTGCCGTACCCATCGATTCCAAGGCTAGAATGCCGGCCTTAAAGGTGGTTCCGGTAAAATTGCAGCAGGAGCACTGAGAGGGTAATGAGTTTTATCTGCTCGGCTTGTTGCAAAATATGCCGGCTAGATGTCGCTGATGCCCAGCCGCTGAATCTTGCGGCGCAGGGTGTTTTTGTCAATCCCAAGCTCACGGGCGGTGGCCATTGTTTTGCCCTGGTTTCTTCGCAGAGCCGCCGTGATTACCCGTTTTTCTACTTCTTTGAGCGTCAGGCCGTCCGTGATGGCCAACGATCCCCTAACCGGTAAGATCCGTTCGGGCAAATGCTGTATGCGGATCAATTTGTCCTGGCAGATGACGAACGCATGCTCAATGGCATTTTCAAGCTCGCGCACATTGCCCGGCCAATGATAGAGCATGATCGTCGCCATGGCCTCACGCGAAATTCCCATTATATTTTTTCCGGTCAACAGATTGTAATGATTGATAAAATGGTTGACCAACAACGGAATATCCTCTTTTCTTTCTTTCAGTGGCGGCAGGGAAATGTTTACCACATTGAGTCGATAGTACAGGTCATCCCTGAATTGCCCTTCCTGAATTAACTTCTCAAGATTGCGATGGGTCGCGGCAACGACGCGGGCATTGGTCGGTATCGATTGGATGGCGCCCAGGGGTTCATATTGCCGGGTTTCGAGAACCCTTAACAGTCGAATCTGTATGGCCGGCGATATATCCCCGATTTCATCAAGAAAGATTGTACCATTATGGGCCTGGGCGAATCGACCGGGTTTATCCCTTTTGGCATCCGTAAAGGCGCCGGCTTTGTATCCAAAAAGTTCGGATTCAATCAATGTGTCCGGCAAGGCGGCGCAGTTGACCGCGACAAAGGGGCCACTGCGGTTTAAGCTGTTATTGTGTATGGCACGGGCAAAAAGTTCCTTGCCTGTTCCACTGTCGCCTTCAATCAAAACCGTGCTACGGCTTTGGGCGATCTGGGGAAGCGTGGCAAAAAGATTAAGCATTTTTGCGTTTTTGCTGATGATGTCTCCAAAAGTATGCTGTTTCAACAACGCCTTTTTCAATTTATTCAAGGCGGTCAAATCTCTGAAGGTGACGACACCACCAATCACCTTATCTTGAGAGTCTTTAAATAAAGCCGTGGTCGCACAGATGGGAATTCGGTTTTTGTCCGCCCGGATAATATAAACCGGCATATTAATAATCGGTTTTCCGGTTGCCAGTGTTTTGCGGAGCATGCATTCTTTTTCGCAGACACTGGATCGCAGAACTTCGAAACAGGCCTGACCGATGGCTTCTTGCTTGGAGATCCCCGTGATTTTTTCTGCCGCCAGATTGAACGAGGTGATT
>JAOZPY010000079.1 GCA_029932495.1 Desulfobacterales bacterium | reverse complement strand
ATCGGGTGGGCATTTTCATGCACAACAGCCACCATTTTGTCGAAGCCTACTTTGCCAGCCTAAAGTTAGGCGCCATTGCCGTGCCCATTAATTTTCGCTTTGGCGCCGAAGAACTTCACTATATTGTCGCTCATTCACAACCGGTCGTCCTGTTTTTTGATGGCAGTTCGCATCAAACCATCGCCGCTGTCCGCGACAGGCTGGCGGCAGTCAAGCATTTCGTGCAAACCGATGCGCCGCCGGGCGGTTTTGCGGATGACTATGAAGCCCTGCTTGACGCAAATGACGCGCAAGAGCCCCCGGTTACCGTCAGTGAAGACGCCCCCTGCCAGATCCTGTATACTTCCGGCACCACAGGCAAACCCAAAGGAGCGCTGCTTTCGCACCGCAACCTTATCTGGAATCTTTTCAACACGATCATCAGCCGGGAACACCGCCCGGGTGAAGTGTCGCTGATTATTGGCCCCCTGTTTCATTCGGCCGCCTTGAATAACCATTTTACGGTCCAGGTGGCCTTGGGCGGAACGAGTGTTCTGATCCGCAAATTCGATCCGGAAGTAGTGCTGAAAATTATTGAAGAAGAAAGGGTGTCGCTCATTCCGGGTTCTCCCGCCGTTTATCAGTTATTGCTTCAATATCCCCATTCAGACCGTTTCGACACCCGTTCGATAACCACCTGCACGAGTGGCTCGGCGATCTTGCCCGATGAAATCAAAGCCGGGCTGAAAAAGTTGTTTCCCAACGCTGTCGGGATTTCCGATCTGTATGGATGCACGGAAGCCTCGCCAACGATCGCCGTTTTGAGCCTCGAAGATTCCATGCGCAAGAAATATTCCGTGGGCCGGCCAGCCCCTTTCGTGGAAGTGAAAATTGTTGACGATCAACAGCGGCCCCTATCGACGGGCCGGGTGGGGGAGCTGCTCTGCCGCGGACCGAATGTCATGCAGGGCTATTACCGGGACGAAAAAGCCACCGCGGCGGCCATCCAAAACGGCTGGCTGCACACCGGTGACCTGGCCCGCATGGATCAAGAGGGTTATCTCTTTATCGTTGATCGCAAAAAGGATATGATCGTCAGCGGCGGCGAAAATATCTATCCACGAGAAATCGAAGAGGTCTTGCTGGAGCATCCGGCGATTGTCGATGTCGCCGTGGTGGGGGTGCCCCATGACCTGTGGGGGGAAACCGTAAAAGCATACGTGGTTGCAAAAAAAAATGTGCAGATTGACGAACAGGAAGTGATTCGGTTTTGCAGGGAGCATCTTGCCAGCTACAAAAAGCCGACGATCGTCGAGTTTATCACCGCCATCCCCAAAAACGCTTCGGGCAAGCCATTGAAAAGGCTGTTGAAAGCAATCCCCAAAGACGCCGACAGGAAAATTTGAGCCAATGAATTTTTACAGAACATCGAACCGATTCGCAGAATTGAGCGCTGCCGTTCAGGATTTTGTAAAAAACGATCTGGAACCAATAGGGCTGCGGGTAGAGGCACAGGCCCATATCCCGGAAGAAATCGTTGCCAAAATGCGTCGCCTGGGTCTTTTTGGGTTGGCGATCCCGGAAAAATACGGTGGCCTCGGACTGTCCACCCTGGAAGAGATTTTAATCTATATCGAGTTGACGAAGACCAACGCCTGTTTTCGCTCCCGCATCGGTACGAGCAACGGGATTGGCTCCATGGGGATTCTCTTTGATGGCACGGAAAAGCAAAGGGAAAAATATCTGCCCCGTATTGCCAGCGGCCAATGGACGGCGGCATTTGCTCTTACCGAACCCAACGCCGGTTCCGACGCGGCCCACATCAGCACCGCGGCCGTTCTGGATGGAAATGCGTGGCTCATCAACGGGACCAAGCAGTTCATCACCAACGCCGATTGCGCCCACGTGATTACCACCATTGTCGTGACCGATGAGCAAAAAGGCGCCAGGGGCGGCATCAGCGCCCTGATCATCGAAAAAGACATGCCCGGCTTGACAATCGGACCTGCCGATATCAAGATGGGTTTGAAAGGGTCCCATACCCATGAGTTGGTATTTAAAGACTGCCGAGTTCCCAGTGACAATGTCATCGGCGGCATGCAAATGGTGGGGCAGGGATTTAAGACGGCCATGCGCGTTCTTGACAAGGGACGGCTGACCATGGGAGCCGCTGCGTTGGGTGCCTCGGAGGATCTGCTCGATGTTTGTGTCAAACATGTTCGCGGGCGGATGAATTCCGGCCAAACCGCTGCTGATTTACAATCCGCTCACTTTGATCTGGCGGATATGGCCACCCAGCTCTATGCCGCCCGGCAGATGCTTTTGTATACCGCCTGGCTCCGGGACCAGGGTCAGAATGTGAGCCATGAAGCTTCCATGGTGAAACTGTTCTGCACGGAGATGGCCAGCCGGATTGCCGATCAGGCGATGGAAATCTGTGAAAGTGCAGGTTATAAGACACTTGCTAGAATTGAGCGCCATCTTCGTGATGTTCGGCTCTATCGTATTTTTGAAGGCACCAGTGAAATTCAAAGAATCATTGTTTCGCGCAATCTTTTGAAATAAAGAACGGCAGGTGAAAAGATGTCCATCCAAAAAGTGTTCATTGTGGGTGCGGGCCTCATGGGAAGCGGCATCGCCCAGGTTTGCGCCCAGTGCGGCATGCGGGTCCTTTTATATGATGTCAACCGCCAAGCTGTTGAGCGGGGACTTGATAAAATTTCATGGTCCCTGGGAAAACTGATTGAAAAAGGCAAGGTGACAGAAGACCAAAGGAGCGTTTTAAGCCGTATCCAAATTGCCACCGATTTTGGCGAAGCCGCCGGGGTCGATATGGCCATCGAGGCGGTGTTTGAAAAACTGGAAATCAAACAGGATGTTTTCAGAAAACTGGATGCGGCGTGCGATTCGAAAGCGATTCTGGCCAGCAATACGTCTGCCATCCCCATCACGGAGCTTGCGGCTGTAACCGGTCGGCCGGAGAATGTGCTGGGGACCCATTTTTTCAGTCCCGTGCCAATGATGCCGGCTGTGGAGGTGGTCAGGGGCATGCTGACTTCCGGGCAAACCCTGGATACGGCCGTTGCTTTTGTGCGCCGGATTGGCAAAGAACCCATCCGGGTTCAATACGATGTGCCTGGTTTTCTGCTGAACCGGATCAACCTGGTCAGTTACGTGGAGGCCATTCGTTTGCTGGAAAAGGGCGTCGGCACCGTGGAGGAGATTGACCGGGGGGTCAGACTGGCATTCGGCCGGCGAATGGGGCCCTTTGAAACCGGAGACATGGTAGGACTGGATGTGTCCTACGGGGCGTTGCTGGCAATTTACGAGGAAAGCCGAGACAGCCGTTTTTACCCGCCGCGGCTTTTGCGGCGCAAGGTCAAAGCCGGCCAACTGGGACGCAAGACCGGCAGCGGGTGGTATGCCCATGACGCTGAAGCGGGCAGAAAAGATTAAATTTATTGACAGGAGGAATCCATGCAGCAAGCCGTGATTGTTGAAGCCGTCCGAACACCGGTCGGCAGGTATATGGGGGCGCTTAAAACCGTGGCGGCCTATGATCTGGCAGCCCGGGTGCTGGACGCCGCGATCAAGCGATCGAAAATAGACCCGGCCGCGGTGGACGAAGTCATCATGGGCCAGTCGTATCAGAACGGCGAGTATGTGAACATCGCCCGCATGGCCTTGCTTACCGCCGGCTGGCCCGATTCCGTACCCGGCGTCACCATGGACCGCCGCTGCTGCACCGGCCTGGACGTGGTCTGTTTTGCGGCCATGAAAATCCAGGCCGGCCAGGCCGATATCGTGGTGGCCGGCGGCGTGGAAAGCATGAGCACGGCAGAATTTTATGTCCCCGGGGACATCAAGTGGGGGGTTGGCGGCAAGAAGGGCATGCCCAGGGGCCACGGCGATCTGGCAATTTGGGGGATGTCCTTTTATGACCGGATTCAGCGCGCCCGGGTCATGTCCCAGCCGGAGGGACGCTATGGAATTTTGCCCTCCATGATGTCCTGGGCCGAGACGGCGGCCACCGAAGAAGCTATTTCCCGTGAAGACTGTGACCGCTGGGCCCTGGAAAGCCACCGCAAGGCCTGTGCAGCCCAATCAGCCGGAAAATTCGGCCCGGAAATCATTCCGGTCAGCGTTTCCCGGCCCAAGGGCGATCCGGTGCTGGTCACCGCTGATGAGGGCCCGCGGGAAGATACCAGTTACGAAAAACTGGCCCGGCTCAAACCGGTGCTGGGCGGCGTGTGCACGGCGGGAAATTCCTCTTCGGAAAATGACGGTGCGGCCGCGGTGGTGGTCACCTCCCGTGAAAAAGCTGATGAACTGGGCCTGACCCCCCTGGGCCGAATCCAATCCTTTGCCGTGGCCGGCGACGATCCGCGCAAGGCCTATGCCACGGTGCCCAAGGCCGTGCATCTGGCCCTGGAGCGCGCCGGGCTGAACCTTGAACAGATCGATCTGATTGAAATCCAGGAGGCTTTTGCCTCCCAGGTGCTGGCGGATTTAAAACAGATGGGAGTCGATCCCGCCAGCTACAACAAGGTCAATGTCAACGGCTCGGGCATCTCACTGGGCCACCCCATTGCCTGTACCGGCACGCGGGTGCTGGTGACCCTGCTTTATGAAATGCAGCGCCGCAACGCCCGCTACGGCCTGGAGTGTATCTGCGGCGGTGGCGGACTGGGCATCGCAGCTGTGATCGAGCGGGTTTAAACGCTTGCTTGCCCAGACGGTTTGCATGATTTCCAGAATAAATTTGGGATGTACTTGTCAGCCTGCCTAATGGCTTTTAGTGCCTGATATCAATAGCCCATGCTTCAGCAACCGCGGGATTACGCTCAAAAAAATATCTACGGACTTCATTTTTAACCGTATTCAGCGGGCAGGCGAAATTCATACACTGGGAACAAAGAAAGGTTCTTAATGTCGTAAAAAAAGCGGCAATTGTTAGAAGATAAACAACCAGCAGAAACACTTGAATGTTGGAAATCAGGAAAAAAAGTGGATATCCCCAGACAAGTGCAAAACCAATGAAAAATACAGTTTTTTCCCAAAATGTCATTGGACCAGGTCGATATTTCCAGATTTTGGGCGAACCGTAATTTGCCCAACATTTTAATGAGTTTCCTTTTTCAGCATAATGCGGACAATGGGAACACATCACCCGGATTTCAACAAAACCAAAATATCCGATTATCAGAATCAGCCATGGAATTAGCAACCATCCATTTATATGGTAAATTCCAGCCCCACCTAATAGAAAAGAGGGAGAGGCAATCAAAAGAAAATAGATCAAATCTCTGAGCGTAAAATGACAATGCAGGGTTTTACAAACGGCGCAGTTATCACATGTCTCGGCTATGCAGGTTGCTATTGGTTTGTTTGGATTTAAAAATTTAATCACAACATCCCTCTCATAAATAACGTATTGCTAACCTGCAGCCCAATCCGAAGGAAGCCGGCCGCCTGTTCCGAATAGAAACATCGGGGCAGTCCACTTGAGCGCTATTATACCGGCATTCCCTTGGTACACTGTTTCACTGCGCATAGACGGCTGGTAAAAGCTGCATGGCTAAACGGTGCAGTTTTTACCAGCCCATGTTGATGCGGTTGATATTATGCCGCGATCTTTTTTGAAAAATATGTTTTTACAAGAAGATCATAAAAAATCACGGCGCCGCCCAATAACATCAAACCATCAGGCAGGATTCTAAACCACATCCAGCCTTGCAAACCATGTAGGGCGGCACGGGTACGGGTGTAATAGTAGCCTATTTCACATGCTATCTGTGCCTGTTGTAAGCCTATAATCAATGTCGGCACGGCAAATAGCAACACCCCAACTGTCAATATCCAGAAGCCAAATTTACTGATTTTTTCATTCCATACATAATTGTTTGCAAGGGCGTTGGATCTTGCAACCAAGTAAATAAACGCGATCGAGATATAACCAAACGCCCCGAGCAGGGCAACATGGCCATGGGGCATAATCAAATACGTTCCATGGGAATAATAACTGATTGTAGGCGTGTTGATAATCATTCCGAAAAATCCGGCACCTATCCAGTTAAGAAAAGCCGAGCCTGCAATCCACATGAAAGGTGTTCCGAATTTAAAATCTTCACCTGAATGCACTTTTTCGCGGTGGTTTTTCATTGCTTCAATCATCAGCAGGGCCAATGGCAACGGTTCAAGAGCCGAAAAAATGCCGCCGATGGCAATCCAGTATTCATCAAGACCTTGCCACCAGTAGTGATGTCCCACCCCAAGTGTTCCACTGAGCATAATCAGAAATAATTCAAAAAACATTACTTTTACAGCAACGCGATGTGAGATAAGCCCCAGAGAAACAGTAAAAAATGCGATTACACCTACAGCAAACAGCTCAAAGGTCAATTCCACCCAGAGATGAATCACCCACCATCTATAGTAATCATCCAATGTAAAGTTAGGCATAATTTTTTGTATCGGCATCATGCCGGCGATATATAGCGTTGCAATTGCAAATGCCGACCAGATAATGGTGCCAACAAGCGGGTTGTTCGTGGCGGATTTTCGAATTAGGGAAACAATAAGCAGAAACCAGAAAACAAGCGCAAGCACAATTCCAAAATCCCAGATTCTACCAAGGTTCAACAATTCACGTCCCTCGTTGCCAAACCAGAACCAGATTCCGCGCATATAGCCGGTAGCGCCGAAATACAAACCCAGGACCGAGCCAATCCCTACAACAACCAGGGCGATCCAAAGCACATCCACAAGCCAGGGGAATTTATGGTCTTTATTGGCAATCCAGGGGGCAATCATTAATCCGCCCACAAGCCAGCCGATTGCAACCCATAATATCGCAATCTGTGTATGCAAAGATCGCAGAACATTAAATGGCAATATTTTCTGAGATAAGATTAAGGTGGCAGTCGGTTCAGCATACAAATGAGCTAAATAGCCGCCAAGAAACAACTGTAGAAGTAGGAACCCGGAAACAATCGGTATATATTTAAGTAATTTTTTTTGCGATTTAAAAAGTGAGGTAACCCGTAAAGGGGCTTCAAGTTTTTCATCAGGATCTTTTTTAAAAAGATATTCGTAGGCCAGGTAAATAATAATGATGGTTAATGTCCATAGAATTAAAAATTCCCATAGTGATACAATATGACTGTTCCATCCGGTATCCTGATCGATGAGCGGTTCATGTGGCCAGTTGTTCGACCACGTTCGGTCGGTGCCGGGGCGCTGGGTTGACGCAACTAATTGTGACCAGTCCACAAAAGCTGCAATTTTAACAGCCTCCTCAGCCCTTATTACGCCGCCTGGAAAACTTCGATTTTTATCCCCATTTACAAGAAGATCAACCAGGTATTCCACATTCTTTTTGTAAGCCTGTGCAGATGCTTCTGTATAAATGACCCGGTCTTCTTTGAGGCTGGTTTGCTTTTTAACATCCTGTTTAACCCGCGCTTTTACACCGGCTTTTTCGATATCAGACAGTTCGCTAACAGATTTATTGTAAAGCTTGTTCGCATAAAAGCCATATAAGTATTCAACCCGCTTATGTAAAAAATCAGTCGAAAAATCGGGGCCCATATAAGCACCCATGCCAAGCATTGTGCCCCAGTCCATTAGATCAAATTCTTGGAAATAGCCCTTGCCTTCCACAACATCATTAAACGTATAAAGGATTTCACCTGATTGGGAAATTGTCTTTTGGGCAATTGGCGGAACCTCTTTTTGCAAAGTTGCCGTATAATAGATCAGAATCGTGACCATAAAAATACTGATTAACCAAAAAGAAGCGTACAACCCTTTTTTACTCATAAATTTGTCTAAGAACGTTTTTTCCATTTACCCTCCTTTAATTTTAACAATCGGTTCTAGCGGCTCAAATTTTTTCTTTTTTATACATTCAATGACAGCCCATGATGTTCATGGAAATATTTGCAAGATACTCATAATCATTGTACTTTTCAGCGATTTTTTTGCCTCGCCGGCCACTGATGCTCACCTCAGGGCGCTTGTTTTGTGGTCCCGTTTTTTCTTTTCCTTTTAAAATAAGATATACCCTTACCGTGAACTAAATTCAACCGATACATGAATAAGTTGGTATAAATTCAATCCAGCCAATCGATAGAACACAGATAACGAATCCAAAAACCATTGCCAGCTGAGATTGTTTAATAGAAACAAGAACGTCAGGAATTAAGTATGGTGTCCCCCGAATTGGAATCGCCTTTTTTGCAATTATTCCGGCAATACTGGCATAAATGTTCTCAATAGAAATGCGGCAACAGCTAAAATCGCCATCATTGTGTACGTGGCTTGCTTCGGTTTATCCAATTTTGGGTCAACAAGAAAAACCTTTAGGTATGACATTACAATAGTTGCGAACGATATCAAAAATACCTCAAAGAGGTTCGAAAGGCTCTGAGCCCCGTATCCTGTTGCAGTCAATCCGACCCATAGCGCAATTCCCGGTAGGGCAGAAACTAAAAACCATTTGGATTCATTATCCTTTTTTGGGGACGATAGATAAGCAGGTGTACACAGCATCCCCACTACAAGCAGTAGGACTAGAAACATTATTATCATCTGGTCTCCATTATTTGTCTAATGCGCGAGTCGACCGGCAATTTCTCCTGTATAACGGGCGATAGCATCAACTCGCGCATTCGCGTCGCGAACGTATTTCTCACCTGCAGGTGGGAGCGGCAGCGGAACACCTGTCAGGTACAGAAAATGGTTATTTTTTCCATATGTTATTTCTGCATTCCTGTGGCGAAAAAAGTTTGAATTTCCCCTTCACATACCCCCTTTTCATGCATGAATACAGTTGGCATGTCTTTAATTTTTCTAAAAAGCCCTCGAAAAATAAGTTCATTGTCATTAATCACTTCGATTCGATGTGTTTTGCATAAAATTAGTATCCATAGGAATACGACTGATAGGGTTTTAAGATTGTTTAATCGAAACAGGGGCGTCAGTAATTAATGGTGTCCCCAGAATGGGCCCAGAATGGTGCAGAATCTGCAAGGACTTTTACGATAAACCGGCGGGCTCTAAGCTATTCATAATGTGTCCACATCCGAATAATTTTAACCACCTTCTCCTCAGCTATGACTTGGTATACTAAACGATGTTGTATGTTTATACGACGAGAATAGGCTCCCGACAGATCGCCTAAAAGTTTTTCAAAAGGAGGAGGAGCTTGATAGGGATTTTCACGTAAAATATCAAGTAATTTATCAGTTTTTGACCGCAATCCGGCAGCAGATAATTTTTTGGCGTCTTTAAGAGCCCGCTTTGTGAAAACGACTCGCCACATTACCAGTCGATTTCCTCAGAACATTCCTCAATCGGAGTTGCTAATCCTTCCCGGATGGATTCGCGCATTCCAGGGATATTCAACAGATAAAGAGTTTCCTGTATGGATCGCCAATCATCCTCGGAAATTAGAACGGCACTTCCACGCTTACCCTTTATAACAATGGGTTCATGAGAAGACGCCGCTTCATCAATGAGCCGATAAATTTTTGATCTTGCTTCAGTGGCTGTTAAGGTTGGCATGATAGACCTCAATTTTTTGATGATTTTATATCTTGAATAGTACGTTATAACGTACATATTGTCAAGT
>JAOZPY010000588.1 GCA_029932495.1 Desulfobacterales bacterium | reverse complement strand
CGGTTCGGGAACACGCCGATATCCGTCTGACGATATAGTTCGCGCAGCTGCCGGTTGTCCACCAGTTCAAATGTTTTGATGCGCTTTGGGTCTATACCGTTGGTTTGGTAAACGCCCTTCATAAATTCTGTCCAGTTGCCAAACTGATTTCCGGGCAGCCTGATGTGGGGTGAATGGGCCATCAAGGCGATGGACTGGGGCCATAAATTGTACCAGCAATTGACCAGCACGATGTCACGGTATTTTTCCTGCAAAATTTTCACCGCCCGCAAAACCAAATCCTGTCCCTTGCGCAGCTCAAATTTACCGCCTGAAAATATGACAAACCCGTCTCCCGGCGTTTCTTCCTCCAGGGGGTAAAACAACCGCGGGTCAACCCCCTGGATCAGCGTGTCACAATTTTCAATCCCCTTTTCGGAAAGCCTTTGTCGGCACCAGCTGGAACCAGCGAGGATCAAATCAAACTGGCGGGCATTTTCGAGGGATTTGGAGGTCAGTTCATTTTCAAAAAAAGTGTAGCCGTAATTTTGCCTGCCGCGGATATTTTTGAACATCGGGAAAAAGTCGACCCCTGTCAGGGCCTGAAAAAGTTTGCCAGGCACCTTACGGGAAGGTTTCGGATCATCTGAACTCGTGACAACCCGGATAGGTGTCAGTTTGGCCAGCTCCTTGATCAGGTAAGCGCTGCAAACACCCCAACCGTAGTTGCTGCCTGTTCTCAGCCCCAGGTAAAAAGGGCTACCCACCTCCTGGTGGATCTTCCCGCCGCCATCTCTTTTTAAGGCAGTCAAAGAAAATGACTTCTTGCAAACTGAGTCAGCTGAAAGATGAACACCCGCCGCATTGTTTTCAGGCTGGCATTCTTTTTTCTTTTGCCCCTTCAACGCTTGTTGCAGTGCGGTATCAAGACTTTGCATCACCGCTTCCCAGTTGCCGGGAGCTGGTTGGCGAAACAGCCGCATGGTCGGATACCAGGGCGAATCCGTTCGCCCGGTAAGCCAGCGCCAATCCGGCGTGAAAGGAAGCAGCAGCCATACCGGTCGGCCCATGGCACCGGCCAGGTGGGCCGCAGCTGTATCCACCGTAATTACCAAATCCAGGCAGGCCATGGCGGCAGCCGTGTCGGCAAAGCACTGCAGGGATTCTCCCAGATTTATCAGCCGGGCGCCGGAAGGCAGATTTTGCGCCTGCTCAGCCGCCGGGCCTTTCTGGAGGCTAAAAAAATGCACATCTTGGTGGGACAACAAAGGCATGAACATCTGCAACGGACACGAACGGCGGTGGTCATTTTCGTGGGCCGCCTTGCCACCCCAGACCAACCCCACGTTAAGGCTTTGCCCCCCTATCCGCGACGTCCAGGATTGCACCCGTTCAGCGTCAGCATGGATATATGGTGCATGATTGGGCACCGTACCCACCGTAATTTTAAATATGCGTCCCAGGCTCATCAAGGGAACCTGCAAGTCGCATTTTTCAAAATGGTCCTGGTCCATGGCCATTTCCACCAGGCTGTCAATGCCGGAAAACCCATTCAGAAGGTTCAGCAGTTCCGGAAAAGTTTCGAGAACCACCTCACCCCCCAGTGCTTTTACGGCCGGCATATAACGAATAAACTGCAGGGTATCGCCGATGCCCTGCTCGCTATAGACCAGGAGCTTTTTGCCGGCAAACGCCTCGCCATCCCAGGTTTCGATCGTCGGGTGATGAGGATAAACACTTTGCCGGTCACGGCATTTAAAACGCCATTCATAGTCTTGAAAGCCCTCGGCCCACCGGCCGGCAATCAGCAGTGACAGGGACCGGTTAAAGTGGGCCTCGGCGTATGCGGGATGGATGTCAATGGCCTTCTGATAACTGGCGATGGCTTTATCAAAGGCCTGCTGCTCGTGATAAATTTTCCCCATGTTGTTGTATGCCTCAGCATACCGTGGCTGAAGCTGCACGGTCCTGCGATAGTGCTCAAGGGCCTTGGCAAAATTGTCCTGCAGGTGGTAAGTCAGTGCCAGGTTGTAATAATAATCCGCGTTTTCCGGCTCCCGCTCGATGGCTTGTAAATAATGGACTCGAGCCTGCTCGTATTGCTGCCGTTCCTTGAAGATGTTACCGATGTTATTCATGCTCCGGCCATCGTCCGGGTCGGCGGCCAGCGAGCGCCGGTAACAGTCAAGAGCATCATCCAGCCGACCGGTTTTTTGCAGTGCATTTCCAAGATCCAGGTAGTTGACCGCCGGCTTGTCGCCATGCTCCTCGAAAGCCTGGATGATAAAATCTTCCAAGGCCCGCACGGCGGACAGATCTTCAAAAATCCGCCCGCTGCACCGGGCTGTTTTTTGCCGCAGGTTCTGGTAAAAATTTCGGTCATGAGCAGCCCGCACCGCGATGTCAACGTACTGATCCTCATCAGCGGCAATGGTTTCATCCATGCCCATCATTTTCAGCATGCCGTATGCATGGCGGCCACGCATAAAACGCCCCGGCATGGTAATAACCGGCAGGCCGT
>JAOZPY010000587.1 GCA_029932495.1 Desulfobacterales bacterium | reverse complement strand
CATCAGGATAAAGTCCGCCGCCCCGTAGGCCAGGTGCTCCAGGCGGTTGGAAAAATCACAAATCGCCACCCGGTCGTGAAATCCATGAAAATTGACGATGTTTTTGAATACGACCTGGTAATCGCCGTTGGCCACGAAAACGATCTGCAGGTGTTTATCCCAGTAGGTGGAGATCACCCGGTAAAAAATGTCCGCCAGCAACTGGCAGCCTTTCTGGAGCGGGTCGAGCCGTGAGGGCCAGAAAAACAACGGTGCCTGATCATTGACGATGAGCCCCAGTTTTTTTTGCAAATAGCGCTTGTTTTCCTTTTTGCCAACCGCATGATCTTGGGCTTCGTAGGGCCATGCCAGGTCTTCGTCCCTTTCCGGATGAAAAGACGGGTCCGGCGCGTTGAGGATGCCGGTCGCACATTCGGCCTGCACCTTGTGGGTCAGTTCCCGGCGCACCGGGGACTGCACGAAGGGGTGCTTGCCGTCGACGATTTCCCGCAAAAAAGTGGGGCTGACCACATTGACAAAGTGGGCGGCAAAAATACCGCTGGTCAGCAGGTCCACCGGGTTGTTGTCCCGGGCCTGCTCGTAGTTGAAGGCCATGTTTTCGTAGTAGAGGTGCTGCCAGAAATAGGCCGCGTCAATGCCCCGGTCTTCAATGCTTGCCAGGGTTGTTTTAACGGTGTGGATGTTGTGAATCGTAAAAAGGCAGGGGATGCCTTGCTGCCGGGCCATGGCCGGGATCAGGCCCGTCATCCAGTCGTTGCAGTGAATAAGGTCGGGCTGCACCCGGGGTACGATGTTGTTGATAACTTCCCGCTGAAAGGCCAGGGAAAGCTTGATATTTTCTTCGCCATAATGAGAATAAACCCGGTTGATATAGTAAAAGGCGCGGTCTTCGGCCAGATGAACGCGATCGTCGGGCATTTTGCGCTGGATGCGGTTGAATTCTTTTTTTAAAACCGGTGCCAGCTTGTCGCTGAAAATCTCCCGGTAATCCGGGATGGCCACGTGAACGTCGGCACCCTGTTCAAACAGGGCGCTGATCAGCGCAGCCGATACATCAGCCAGTCCCCCGGCTTTGGCCGTGTAAAAAGAAGCCAGTCCTCCCATGCGGTGCGGCAGGTAGGTAACTTCCGGGGTGACAACCAGCACCCGGGGATTGCGGACAGCGGCGTTCATGTTTTTCCTCACCCCTTAGGCCCAGGTGAGCAGGCGCGGGGTTGATTTAATGCGTTCATCTCCCCGGGGGCTCACGCGGACGGTATAGCCGAAGCGGCCGGAAATTTCACAGATCAGGTTACAGCCATACAGGTATTGGCCCTCTCCAAGTTCTTTGAGGACTTCCATGGGGGCCACCCGGCTGGTGGACAGTTTTTCCAGGGACTCCAGAATGCCATAGTAAAGCTCGACATCCACCTCGCCGGGCTCCAGCTGACCCAGGGTTATTTCCACGCTGACATGAAAGCGGTCGCCGACGCGGTAGGGCCCTTCGGTTTTGCTTACCGGTGCCTTGATCGCAATTTTTGGCCACTGGGTGCGCAGGTGTTTGATGCGTGCGGCCAGCCGCCGGGCCTTGTCGGCATGGTCGGCCAGCAATTCGTCATAGCGCTTGGCGGCCGGGATGTAATAGCGGCTTTCATAATCGGAGACCATGCGCAGGCTGCAAAATGATTCCATGGTCATTTTCATGGAGGCTTTCATTTTTTTCAGCCAGGCCGCAGGCAGGCTGCCGTTGTTGCGGTCATAAAAACACGGCACGATTTCATTTTCCAGCGCGTTGTAAAGCGCCTGGCTTTCCACGGCATCCTGGTAGCCGTAATCTTCGTATTCCTCCCCGTTGCCGATGCGCCAGCCCCGGTCTTCCGAATAGCCCTCACACCACCAGCCGTCCAGAACGCTGAAATTGAGCACGCCGTTGGCTGCGGCTTTCATTCCGGAGGTGCCGCAGGCTTCAAGGGGCCGACGCGGGGTGTTGAGCCAGACATCGGCGCCCTGCAGCATGTGGCGGGCCAGGTGCATGTCATAGTCTTCCAGAAAAACAAACCGATCGCGTACCTCCGGTCGGCCGGCAAATTCAAACAGCCGCTTGATCAGCTCCTTGCCCTCATTGTCCTTGGGATGGGCCTTGCCGGCGAAAATAAATTGAACCGGATGTTTTTCATCCCGGATGATCGATATCAATCGCTCCGGATCCTGCAAGAGCAGATGGGCGCGTTTGTAAGTTGCAAACCGCCGGGCAAAGCCGATGGTCAGGATGTTTGGATCCAGGACCGCTTCCACGGCTTGCAGCACGTTGCGCGGCGCATTGCGCCGCGCATACTGCTTGACCAGCTGCTCCCGGCAGGTGCGTACCAGCCGGGCGCGGTTCATTTCATGGGCCCGCCACAATTCCTCGTCGTAAATTTCGTCGATCCGGCCGATGTTTTCCGGTTTGCGCGAGCCCAGGTACCACTCGGGACCCAGGTAGCGGTCGAAAAGATAGACAAATTCCTGGGAAATGAATGACGG